>JAJYFF010000004.1 GCA_021785405.1 Pseudomonadota bacterium
CGGCGTCCGATCGCCGTTCGGCGTGCGCGGCCGGATGGCGGCGCTCGCGCCGATGACCGGCGTCGCCGGTGCCGCCGCCGCTGCGGCGGCCGCCCTTGCGCGGGTGCTCGCCGTGCCGTGGCGCGCGCTCGCGCCACTCGGCCGGCGGGGGCGGCGTCACGGCCGCGAGATCGCTCGCCTCGATCGTCGCCCGGGGGATCTGATGGCCGATGTAGCGCTCGATGTCCGGCAGCGCGATCGCGTATTCCTCGCACGCGAAGCTGATCGCGTCGCCTTCGGCGCCGGCGCGGGCGGTCCGCCCGATCCGATGCACGTAGTCCTCGGCGTCGCCCGGCAGATCGTAGTTGAACACGTGGCTCACGTCCGGAATGTGCAGGCCGCGAGAGGCGACGTCGGTCGCGATCAGCACCGCGACGTCGCCGTTGTGGAAATCGCGCATCATCTTCAGGCGCTTCGTTTGCGGGACGTCGCCGGAGAGCGCCTGCGCGACGAAACCGTTCGCGATCAGGATCCGCTCGAGCGTATCCGCCATCCGGCGGGTGTTCACGAACACCATGGTTCGACGCGCGTCGATGCGACGCAAGATGCCGATCAGCAGCGAGGCCTTCTCGGCGGTCGACGGAAAGTAGAGCGCTTGGCGAACCCGATCGACCGTCATCTTGTCCGGCTCGATGCGGATCAGCACCGGATCGTTCATGTGCTCGTAGGCGAGCTCCATCACCCGATGCGACAGGGTGGCCGAGAACATCATGTTCAGCCGCTGCGTCGGGTCGGGCAGGCGGCGCAAGATGAAGCGGATGTCCTTGATGAAGCCGAGGTCGAACATCCGGTCCGCCTCGTCGAGGACCGCGACCTGCACGTGGTGCAGGTCGAACACCCGCTGCTTGAAGTAATCGATGATCCGCCCGGGCGTGCCGATCAGGACGTCGGTGCCCTCTTCGAGCGTGCGCCGCTGTTTCTCGTAGTCGACGCCGCCGAAGACGATCGCGAGACCGAGGCCGGTGTACTTGCCGATCGCGACCGCGTCGGAGTGGATCTGCACCGCGAGTTCGCGGGTCGGCGCGATCACGATCGCGCGCGGCGCGGTCTTCGGCCGGGTCGGCGCGGGCGGGACGGCGAGCAAGCGGTTGAACAGCGCGACGAGGAACGCGGCGGTCTTGCCGGTGCCGGTCTGCGCCTGGCCGGCGACGTCGTGGCCGGCGAGCGCGACCGGCAAGGTTTGCGCTTGGATCGGCGTACAGCGCGTGAAACCGAGTTCGGCGATTCCTCGCTTCAAGGACTCGGGAAGGTTCAAGGATTCGAAAGTGATCTCACTGAGATGCGCGTCTGACATTTTCGCTCGATGGCCGGCAGAACTTGCAAAATGATCGGTGCCCGGTTAACAATACGGGCAATCCGGAACCGGTCTGTCCGGCTCCCTCTCAACCCGAATACCGGTACCCTTTAAGGTAACCAGCACCGCTAAAGCCGTTGTATTGTGCACGAACGGCCGCGCATCGTCACTTCGCGCGAGTTCCCGGCCCCGCATTCATCGACCGACCACTTCGCGCGTGCAATCGCATGAGGCTCCAACAGGAGGACATCCCGCAGTGAGTAATCCGAGTATCGTCCACACCAGCGACGCCAGTTTCGAGAAGGACGTGCTGAAATCCGATCGGCCCGTACTGCTCGATTTCTGGGCGGAATGGTGCGGTCCATGCAAGATGATCGCCCCGATCCTCGACGAGATCGCCGAGCAGTACAAGGACAAACTGCGCGTCGCGAAGCTCAACATCGACGAGAATCCGGCGACGCCGCCGAAATTCAACATCCGCGGGATTCCGACCTTGATCCTGTTCAAGAACGGCACGGTCGAGGCGCAGAAAGTCGGCGCCGTGTCCAAGTCGCAGCTCGCGGCCTTCCTGGACAGCAACCTGTGAGAGGCTACCTCGGCAATCAGGCGCGGGGCGGCGGCCAAGGCGGCCAGGGGGGCGGCGGACGCTCCAACCGCACGAATCGCCAGCGCGGCGGGAACGTGAACGGCGGCCGGCCGCCGCAGGAAGACTACGGCGACCTGCCGGAGGGCGGCGACGATCTCGAGATCATCGCACCGACCGACCTCGCTCGCAGCCGCAGCTCGATGAACCTCACCGAGCTGAAGAAGCGGCCGATCAGCGACCTCGTGAAGCTCGCCGAGTCGATGGGCCTCGAGAACATGGGGCGCTCGCGCAAGCAGGACATCATCTTCGGCGTGCTGAAGGCGCACGCGCGCAAGGGCGAGGACATCTACGGGGACGGCGTGCTCGAGATCCTGCAGGACGGCTTCGGCTTCCTGCGATCCGCGGATTCCAGCTACCTCGCGGGTCCCGACGACATCTACGTGAGCCCGAGCCAGATCCGCCGGTTCAACCTGCGGACCGGCGACTCGATCTCCGGCTTGATCCGGCCGCCGAAGGACGGCGAGCGTTATTTCGCGCTGCTGAAGGTCGGCGAGATCAACTTCGACTCGCCCGAGAGCTCGCGCGGCAAGGTGCTGTTCGAGAACCTGACGCCGCTGCATCCGACCGAGCGCTTGAAGCTCGAGCGCGGCAACGGGTCGACCGAGGACCTGACCGCACGCGCGATCGACCTGGTCGCGCCGCTCGGCAAGGGCCAGCGCGGCTTGATCGTCTCGCCGCCGAAGGCCGGCAAGACGATGTTGCTGCAGAACATCGCGACCTCGATCACCGCGAACCATCCGGAGTGCTACCTGATCGTGCTGCTCATCGACGAGCGGCCCGAGGAAGTCACCGAGATGGCGCGCACGGTCAAGGGCGAAGTCGTGTCCTCGACCTTCGACGAGCCGGCCAGCCGGCACGTCCAGGTCGCCGAGATGGTCATCGAGAAGGCGAAGCGCCTCGTCGAGCACAAGAAGGACGTCGTGATCCTGCTGGACTCGATCACCCGGCTCGCGCGCGCGTACAACACCGTCGTTCCGAGTTCGGGCAAGGTGCTGACGGGCGGCGTCGACGCGAACGCGCTGCAGCGGCCGAAGCGCTTCTTCGGCGCGGCGCGCAACATCGAGGAGGGCGGCAGCCTCACGATCCTCGCGACCGCGCTGGTCGACACCGGCTCGAAGATGGACGACGTGATCTTCGAGGAATTCAAGGGCACCGGCAACTCCGAGATCCACCTCGATCGGCGGATCGCCGAGAAGCGCGTGTTCCCGTCGATCAACATCAACCGCTCGGGCACCCGCAAGGAAGAGCTGATCACCGATCCGGCGGAGTTGTCGAAGATGTGGATCCTGCGCAAGCTCCTGCATCCGATGGACGAGCTCGCCTCGATCGAATTCCTGCTCGACAAGATGAAGGATACGAAGACCAACGCGGAGTTCTTCGACGCGATGAAGCGCTGAGCCTCAGGGGCTCGGCGCGCGAAAGGAAGCGGCCATGCAGTGGTGGGCCTGGATCGTCGTCGGTGCCGTTCTCCTCGGCTCCGAGCTGTTCTTCATCGACGCCCAGTTCTACCTGGTGTTCGTCGGCGCCGCCGCGCTCATCGTCGGCGCCGCGACGCTCGCCATCCCGGGGCTCGCGGCCTGGGTCCAGTGGGTCGCGTTCCTCGGGCTCGCGGCCGTCGCGATGAGCACGTTCCGGCGGTGGATCTTCGAACGGGTGCGCCGCGGCCTGCCTCCGGTCAAGGGCGGCCCGGCCGGCGACTCGGTCGTGGTCGGCGCGGGGCTGCGGCCCGGCGAGTCGTGCCGGATCGAATATCGCGGGACCACCTGGAACGCGGTCAACGGCGGCCGCAGCGAGATCCTCGCGGGCGGGCGCGCGCGAATCGCGCGGGTCGAGGGGCTCACGCTCGTATTGCACGGCGAGGATTGACGCCGGGGGCGGCACGCTCCCGGCCTCCAACGAACTGAGGAGAAGCGCGTGAACAGTCCGATCGGTTTCCTGGCGATCGCGGTCGCGATCATCGTGGTCGTGGTGCTCGCGAAGACCGCGACGGTCGTGCCGCAGCAGAGCGCGTTCGTCGTCGAGTACCTCGGCAAGTACAGTCGAACGCTGCAGGCCGGCTTCCACATCCTGGTGCCGTTCGTCGAGCGGGTGGCGTACCGCCACAGCCTCAAGGAAATCGCGATCGACATCCCCGAGCAGGTGTGCATCACCCGCGACAACGTGCAGGTCGCCGTCGACGGGGTGCTGTACATGCAGGTGCTCGACCCGCACCTCGCCTCCTACGGCATCGCGAACTACGGCTTCGCGATCACGCAGCTCGCGCAGACGACGCTGCGCAGCGAGATCGGCAAGATCGAGCTCGACCGCACCTTCGAGGCGCGCGGCGCGATCAACGCGAACGTCGTCAGCGAACTCGACAAGGCCTCGGCGCCGTGGGGCGTGAAGGTGCTGCGCTACGAGATCAAGAACATCACGCCGCCGAAGGACGTGCTGTCGGCGATGGAGAAGCAGATGCGCGCCGAGCGCGAGAAGCGTGCGGTCGTGCTCACCTCCGAGGGCGAGCGCGACGCGAAGATCAATACCGCCGAGGGCGACAAGCAGCGGGTGATCAAGCAGTCCGAAGCGGTGCAGCAGCAACAGATCAACGAGGCCGAAGGACAGGCGCAGGCGATACTCGCGGTCGCGACCGCGACCGCCGAGGGCTTGCGGCGCGTCGCGGTGTCGCTATCGGCGGCCGGCGGGGCCGAGGCGATGCAATTGCGGATCGGCGAGGAATACGTGCGCCAGTTCGGCAAGCTCGCTCAGGCCAGCACGACGCTGATCGTGCCCGCCAATCTCAGCGACCTCGCGTCGATCGTCCAAATGGCGACCAGCATCGCACGCAAAGCCGCGCCGCCCGCGGCCTGACGCGAGGCGGAGCGGGTCGGAGCGGGTCGGAGCGGGTCCGCGGCGCGCGTGCGCCGTTCGGGCCTGGGGCGCTCAGGGCTTCTTCGCCGGCGCGCCGCCGTGATCGGCCCGCGCGCGATAGTCGTGCACGCCCTGCTTGGTGGCCGACGCGACCCGCAGGCCGAAGCGCTTCGCGGCATGCCCGATCTGAATCGCCGCGTCCTTGACCGCGAAGCCGAATGCCTTCGCGTCGTGCTTGATCGTCGTGCCGGCCGCCTTCGCGTCGGTCGAGACCGGGTGCTGCGGCGCCCCCACCGCGAGCGCGGGCGAGGCCGCGACGGCGGCGACGAGCAGATAGGTGGCGGTTCTGCGCATGGATGAGCTCCCGAGGTTGCGTCGCCCCGTCCGGCGGCGATCGATGATGATACCCACTCCGCCGACCCGTCGGCGGGCGGCGACAGTCACAGGAGAAGCAGCGGGACGCAGCCGGCGACCCCCAGTCCGAGGAGCAGGATCAGGCTCTCGAGCCCCGCGCGCCGCGGCGACCAGGCGTACGCGTAGATTCCCTTGATCACGTTGTTGCTCGCGGCCGCGAGCAGGATCGCGGCCGCCGCGACCGCGAGCGGCGTCGGCGCCGGCGAGGACTGCGTCATACCGAGGATGAACGGGTCGACGTCGGTGACGCCCATGATGCCCGCGAGGGAATACACGCCGACGTCGCCGAGATAGCGGGTCGCGAGGTGGGTCGCGACGAGCATCGCGACGAACAGCGCCGCGAACAGCAGCGCCGTGCTGATCTCGAGCGGATTCTTGGCCGCGAATCCCGCGGCCGTGGCGGGCGCGTCGCGCTCCGGTCGCCGCGTCCACAGCCAGCCGGCCCCGATGCCGAGCGCGGCGAGACCGAGGAACGCGGGTGCCAGCCGCAGCATCAGCGCCCGGTTGAACAGCGCGAGCAGCGCCGCGAGCCGCAGGTACATGATTCCCGAGGCCATCAAGGTCGCGCCGGCCGAGAGGTGCGGGCGCGCGTCGGCCGCGGCGCGGCGGGCGATCACCACGGTGGTCACCGTCGAGGAATACGCGCCGCCGAGCACCGCGGCGAGCACGAGCCCGCCGCGACCGCGCGTCAGGCGCTGCAGCAGGTAGCTGCCGTAGGAGACCGCGCTGACCGCGACCACGACCAGCCAGATCCGGAACGGGTCGATCGCGAACGGTCCGTAGGCGACGTCGGGCAGGAGCGGCAGCACGACCGCGGCGAGCACCAGGAATTTCGCGAGCGTGAGGAGGTCGGTCGCCTCGATCCGGCGCGCGACGCCTTCGAGTCGGTCCCGCAATTCGAGCAGCAGGATGATCGCGACGGTCAGCGTCGTCGCAATCCAGAAGTTGTTGCGGTACACGAGCGCGCCGACCAGATACGTCGCGAGCCCCGACATCTCGGTCGTCACGCCCGCGTAGCCCGACGTGGACAGCTTGTGCCAGTAGGCCATCAGCAGGAAGCCGGCGACGATCGCGAAGCCGACCGCCTGCAACATCAAGTCGCCGCCGGCGAGCACGCCGACGCCGTAGCCGATCATGCCGATCAGCGGAAATGCGCGGACGCCGCCGAACGAGGAGCGATCGTCGGGCGCGCGGCGCTCCTCGCGCTCGAGGCCGATCAGGAACGACAGGAACAGCACGAACAGCACCTGGATGCCTTCCGGGGGGAGCCAGTTCAGGTATTGCATGTCCGTCGCCCTGCGATCCTCGAGATGGGTAAGATAACCCCGCGCCGCCCGGATTTCCCGGCGAGGATGCGCGAAGGGCGGCGCCGAGAGGCCGAGGGATCACCGATGCACGACAATTTCGCGGACGGCTCGCGGGTCGCCTACCAGAACGAGGAGTTCCTGCGCAGCGATGCCGCGCGGCCGATTCGCATCCTCGCGGAGTACCTCGGGCCGCTCGAGGCGCTGCGCCGCGCGCGGGTGCACGACACCGTCGTGTTCTTCGGCTCGGCGCGGCTCACGCCGGCAGGGCCGTTCGGCCCCTACTACGCGGCCGCACGGGAACTCGCCCGCCGGTTGACCGAGTGGGCGAATCGGCTGTCGTCGCGCGCCCGCCGCTTCGTGGTCTGCTCCGGCGGCGGCGGCGGGATCATGGAGGCGGCGAATCGCGGCGCCGCCGACGCCGGCGGCCGCAGCATCGGCCTGAACATCAGTCTCCCGCACGAGCAGCGGCCGAATCCCTTCATCAGCCCGGAGCTGTCGTTCGAATTCCACTACTTCTTCATGCGCAAGCTCTGGTTCGCGCATCTCGCCCGCGGCCTCGTGGTCTTCCCGGGCGGATTCGGCACCCTCGACGAGCTCACCGAGATCCTGACGCTCGCGCAGACGCGCAAGCTCGGGGCGAAGATCCCGGTGCTGCTGTTCGGCAGCGCGTATTGGCGCGAGATCGTGAACTTCGACGCGCTCGCCCGTTACGGCATGATCGCGCCCGAGGATCTCGCGCTGTTCGAATACGTCGACGACGTCGACGCCGCCTTCCTGCGCCTGCAGAGCGCGATCGCGCCCGCGGCGGCCGAAGAGGAAGGACCGGCGTTCGCGCATTCGCGCACGGCGGGCTCCGACGCGCCGTGAAGCCCGCGGCGCGCGCGGCTCAGAAGCGCAGCGACAAGCAGCTCAACCCGCCGTCCAGCTTGCGGAACTCCGAGACCTCGAGCAGCAGCGGCGAGTAGCCGAGCGCGACCAGGGTGTCGGTCGTGCGCGGATAGCCGGCCGCGACCAGCACGCGGTCGTTGATCCGCACGCAATTCGCCGCGTACGACTCGCGCGCATCGACCGCGACGATCTCGAAGCGCGCGAGCTCCGCGGTGCGCGGCAGGTCGGGCACCGCGAGCACGCGTCCGTCGCCGAGGTAGGCGATCCCGGACTTCAGGTGCAGGAGCTTCGCGTTGCCGCGAACGTCGATCGTCGAGGCGGTGTAGCCGGCGGCGCGCACGATCTCGCCGAACTGCGCGGCGCCGTCGGGGTTCGTCCGCGCCGACAGACCGATGAAGAAGTGCGCGCCCGCCTGGCACACGTCGCCCCCGTCGACCGTGCCGGGCGCGCGGATCTCCGCGAGTCCGCCGCGCAGACCTCGCAGGCAGTCGCGGATCGTGTCGACCTCGCCGAGGCGCGACGCGGCGCCCGGCCGCGTGACGATCGTGACCCGCTCGGCCAGCACGGCGGTGTCTTCGACGAACGGCGCGTCCGGGAAGCGCGCGTCCGCGCCGAGCACCGTGAGCGCGAGTCCGCAGGCGCGCAGCGCATCGCAGTAGGCCGCGTGCTGGGCCGACGCGAGTGTGAGGTCCGGCGGACCCAGGCCCGCGGTCGAGAGTCCCTGAGCGAAGGTCGCGCCCGGCGGACGCACGATCGCGTGGCTGAATTCGATCATCCGGTCTTGCCTCTATTGAAATGAACGGGAGTTCGCGCGGCGGCGCGCCGCGAACGACGGCGGGGGCCGTACCTCGCGCAGCAGGCGCGCGAGGCGCGGCGGGGGCGCGCCGCGCGTCCACGCGAAGGCGACGATGTGTTCGACGATGTGCTGCACGTAGGCGCGGGTTTCCCGGTAGGGAATGTTCTCGATCCAGACGTCCGCGGGCATCGGCTGGTCGGGCAGCCAGCGCTCGACCGCCGCGGGGCCGGCATTGTAGGCCGCCAAGCCGAGCGCGAGTTGTCCGTCGAATCGATCGAGCAGGTCGCGCAGGTACGCGGCGCCGAGATCGAGCGCGACCGGCGGGCTCATCAGCTGCGCCGGCGTCGGTCGCCGCAGGTGCCAGCGTCGGGCGATCGCGACCGCGGTCCGCGGTTGCAACTGCATCAGCCCCCGCGCATCCGCCGGGGAGAGCGCGTCCGGCTGGTACAGGCTTTCCTGGCGCATCACCGCGAACAGCCAGTCCGGCGGGACCCGCGCCATCCGGCTCGCGGCGACGACCGCGCGCCGATAGGGGCGCGGGTAGCGCAAGCGCAGATCGTCCCAGTCGTCGGCCTGCTTCAGCGCGATGATCGAGCGCTCGTACCACCCCCAGGCCGCGGCGAGCCGCGCGGCCTGAACGAACGTGGCCGCGTCGGCGTCACGCAGCGCGTACCGCCACTCGAGGGTCGCGCGCTCGACCATGCCGCAGAAATACAGTTCCCGCGCGCGGATCAGGCCGGGGTCCGCGGCGAGCCGCCCGAGGATCCGACGATCGATCGGCGTGAGGCGCGCATGCAGGCGATACGGGCGCCGCAAGCGGTCGGCGGCGAGATAGCCGTAGAAGTCGCGTCGCTGCGCGATCTTCGCGTACAGCGGTCGTGCGGCCGCCGCGCCGGCGGTCGCCGCGACCGCGCGGGCGCGCCAGTACTGCCAGCGGGGTTCGGCGGCCACCGCGGGCGGCAGCGCGTCGATCGCGGCCAGCGCCTGCGCGAAGTCGCCATTCCACAGCGCCGCGCGCACGCGCCATTCGCCCGCCATCGCGTCGATGTCGGTCGGCGGAACGCGCGCGAACGCGGCGAGCGCATCCGCGTCGCGGTCGTAGGCGGCGCCGAGTGCCGCGCTGAGCTGCAGGCGCGGCCGCAACGCCGGCGGCAGCCCGGGCCGATCGAGCAGTCGCGGCAGGAGCGACATCGCCGCGCGCCCGTCGCGTCGCGACAGCAAGTCGAAGCCGGCGGCGATCGCCGCGGCCGGCGCGGCGCGGTGCGGATCCGCGGCGATCGATTCGAGGGTCGGCTGTGGCGACTCGAGCAGGCGTGCCCAGAGCCGCAGCGGCGCCGCGCGCGCGGCGGGCAGGCGCGCGGCGAACTGCAACGCGAGTTGCGGATTGCCGGCGTCGAGCGCGCCCCGCACCCGCAGTTCGCGCAGATCCTCGGTCAAGTCGCCGCGCCGCTGCAGCCATGCGAACACCGGATCGCATTCCGCGGGTTGCGCGCGCGGCTCGAGCCAGCGCGCGATCGCCTGCGCCGGCAGGTCCTCGGGATCCTTCCCGGACGCGATACGTCCGGCGAGCCGATCGCACGCGACTCGCGGATCCGCCGACGACGCGGCGAGCGGCAGGAACGTTCCCCAGCGCCCGCGCGCCGCGAGGCTCAGCAGCCAATCCCGCCGCAGCGTATAGGTCACGGGCTCGTGCGCATGCGCGTCGAGGAAGCTCGCGACGCGCGCATCGGTCGTCCGCCCGGGCGCCGCGGCGAGGTCGCGCTGCAGGCGCGCGGCGACCAGATACTCGTAGAGCGGGTAGTGAACGAGCGCCGGAGGGTCGGGGGTATCGGGAGCGCCGAATTCGACCCGATCCATCGCGGCGAGGAACTGGCGGCGGACCGCCGCGTCGCGCGACCCGACGGTCGCCGCACGGCTCACCGGCGGCTGCGCCGTCAGTGCGGCCGCGAGCAACGAAATCGTCCAAAGAATACGTCTGCTCATCGTCGTCTCCCGCGAGCGGCGCGTGGCGCGCACGTTCACGGCTCCTTGACAAAAATACACGAAGCGGCGAGCGACTGCGCGGCGATTTCGGTTAAAGTGTCGAATCGGTCGCGCTCGGACCGCGCGTGCCTCGAGCCACACGGATGACCACGCAGCGAACGCCCTGGAATTCGCGGTGACCGAACCGCAAACCCCAACGCCGACAGTCGATCCGCCGCCCGCGCGCCGCCGGCGCCGTTGGCTGTGGGCGGTCGTCGTCGTGGTGCTGCTCGCGGTCATCCTCGTCGCGGTGCACCGCTGGCGCGGCGGTGCGGGGCGCTTCGGTGCGGGTCGAACGGGACCGAAGGGACCGGTGCCGGTGGAGGTCGCGACCGTGCGGCGCGGCGACGTGCCGATCTGGATCCCGGCGCTCGGCACGATCACGCCGTTCGCGACGGTGACCGTGCGCACCCAGGTCAGCGGCGAGCTCCAGCGGATCGGCTTCGTCGAGGGTCAGACGGTGCACGCCGGCGAGTTCCTCGCGCAGATCGATCCGCGCCCCTACGAGGCGGCGCTCGCGCTCGCGCGGGCGGCCCTCGACCGGGATACCGCGCTGCTCGCGAACGCCCGCCGCGATCTCGCGCGCTATCGCGCGCTGATCGTCCGCAACGCGGTCTCGCGCCAGCAGCTCGACACCCAGAAGGCGCTCGTCGCGCAAACCGCGGGTACGGTCGAGGGCGACCGCGCGCAGGTGCGCACCGCCGCGCTCAACGTGAACTACGCCCACATCGTCGCGCCGATCACCGGACGCGTGGGGTTGCGCCAGGTCGACGCCGGCAACTACGTGACGCCGGGCGACGCGAACGGCATCGTCGTGATCACGCAGATGCGGCCGATCTCGGCGATCTTCTCGATCCCCGAGGACGACGTCGACGGGGTGCTCGCGGCGATGCGCGGCGGACGCAAGCTCGAGGTCGAGGTGTACGACCGCAGCGGCGCCACCCGTCTTGCGACCGGCACGCTGCTCACGATCGACAACCAGATCGATCCGGCGACCGGGACCGTGAAGCTGCGGGCGGCGTTCGCCAACCAGGACGGACGCTTGTTCCCGAACCAGTTCGTGAACGTGCGCCTGCTCGAGCAGGTGCTGCATGGACGGGTGTTGATCCCCGACACCGCCGTGCAGCGTGGCGCGCCGAAGGGGGTTCCCGGGACCTTTGTCTACGTCGTCGGCGCGCGCCGCCGGGTGACGGTGCAGCCGATCGTCGTCGGACCGGCGTCGGATCACGAGGTCGTCGTGACCCAGGGCCTCGTGCCCGGGCAGCGGGTCGTGACCGAGGGCGGCGACCGCCTGCGCGACGGCGCGACCGTGCAATGGCGCGGCGCCGGGTCCTGATCGGGGGATCCGGATCCCGCCGCCGATGAATCCGTCGCGTCCGTTCATCGAGCGACCCGTCGCGACGACGCTGCTGATGGCGGCGATCCTCGCGCTCGGCTTGATCGCCTACCGCGTGCTGCCGCTCTCCGCGCTGCCGGACGTCGCATACCCGACGATCCTGGTGCAGACCTTCGACCCGGGCGCGAGCCCCGACGTCGTCACGTCGGCGATCACCTCGCCGCTCGAGAAGCAGCTCGGCCAAATGCCCGGACTCACCGAGATGTACTCGACGAGCTCGGCCGGCGCGTCGACGATCACGCTGAAGTTCGACCTGTCCCTGTCGATCGACGTCGCCGAACAGGAGGTTCAGGCGGCGCTCGCGGCCGCCCAGGCGCTGCTGCCCCAGGATCTGCCGGCGCCGCCGATCTACGTGAAGGTCAATCCGGCAGACGCACCGATCTTGACGCTCGGGATCACCTCCAAGGTGCTGCCGCTCACGGAGGTCGAGGACCTCGCCGACACGCGGATCGCGCAGAAGATCTCGCAGCTGCGCGGCGTCGGCGTCGTCAGCATCGGCGGCGGCGAGCGCCCCGCGGTCCGGGTGATCGTCAATCCGCGCGCGCTCGCGGCGCGCGGCCTCAATCTCGACGACCTGCGCACGACGATCGCCGTCGCGAACCAGAACGGACCGAAGGGAACGATCGACGGTCGCGCCCGCGCGTACACGATCGACACCAACGATCAGCTGGAAAATGCGGCCGCGTACGGCAAGATCATCATCGCCTATCGAAACGGCGCCGCGGTGCGCCTGCGCGACGTCGCCAGGCTCGTCGACAGCGCCGAGAACACCCAGCTCGGCGGCTGGATGAACACCGAACCCGCGCTGATCCTGAACGTGCGGCGCCAGCCCGGCGCGAACGTCGTCGACGTCGTCCACCGGATCGAGGCGATCCTCCCGTCGCTGCGCGCCTCGATGCCGGCCGGCGTCGAGGTCGCGGTGCTCACCGACCGGACCAAGACGATCGAGGCGTCGGTGCACGACGTGCAGTTCGAGATGGTCCTCGCGGTCGTGCTCGTCGTGCTGGTGATCTACGCGTTCCTGAGGAATCTGCGGGCGACGCTGATCCCGAGCCTGTCGGTGCCGCTGTCGCTGATCGGCACGTTCGCGGTGATGCAGGTCGCGGGATTCAGCCTGAACAACCTGTCGTTGATGGCGCTCACCGTCGCGACCGGTTTCGTCGTCGACGACGCGATCGTGATGATCGAGAACGTCTCGCGCTACCTCGAGACCGGCGCGAGCGCCCGCGAGGCGGCCTTGCGCGGCGCCGGTCAGATCGGCTTCACGATCATCTCGCTGACGATCTCGCTGATCGCGGTGCTGATCCCGCTGCTGTTCATGCAGGACGTCGTCGGCCGGCTGTTTCGCGAGTTCGCGGTCACGCTCGCGGTCACGATCCTGCTGTCGGCCGTCGTCTCGTTGACCCTCGTGCCGATGCTGTGCTCGCGGATGTTGCGGCCGCGCAGCGCCGATGCACCGCCCGACGCCGCCGCGGCGGGATGGTACGGACGGCTGCTCGGCGGGTACGGCCGCGCGCTCGACTGGGTGCTCGCGCGGCAGCGCGCGACCTTGCTCGTCGCGCTCGCGACGCTCGCGCTGACCGTCCTGCTCTACGTCCTCGTCCCGAAGGGCTTCTTCCCGGAGCAGGACATCGGCTTGATCGAGGGCGTGTCGAAGGCCGGCGACAACGTCTCCTACGCGGTGATGGCGCGCCGGCAGCGCGCGCTCGCGCGGGCGGTGCTGAAGGATCCCGACGTCGCGAGCCTGTCGTCCACCATCGGGGTCGACGGGACGAACGCGACGCTCGACAGCGGGCGGCTGCTGATCAACCTGAAGCCGCTCGGGGTCCGGCACTCGAGCGCGGCCGCGATCGCGCGACGCCTGCGGACCGAGACCGCGGGCGTGACCGGGATCGAACTGTACGCGCGGCCGGCCCAGGATCTCACGCTCGACTCGACCGTGAGCCCGGCGGATTATCACTTCGCGCTCGGCAGCGCCGACGCGGCGGCGCTCGCCGAATGGACACCGCGGCTGGTCGCCGCGCTGCGCGAGCACGCGGCGCTCCGCGACGTCTCGAGCGATCAGCAGGACGACGGCCTGGCCGCCCGGATCACGATCGACCGCGACACCGCCGCGCGACTCGGGATCAGCGTCGGCACGGTCGACAACGCGCTCTACGACGCGTTCGGCCAGCGCATCGTGTCGACGATCTTCACGCAGTCGAACCAGTATCGCGTGATCCTGCAGGCCGCTCCGGCGGCGTTCCCCTCGATCGACTCGCTCGGCACGCTCTACCTGCCGTCGGCGGGCGGCGGGCAGGTGCCGCTGGCGGCGATCGCGCGGCTGTCGGTCGGCACCGAGCCGCTGCGGATCGATCATCTCGGCCAGTTCCCGGCGGCGACGGTCTCGTTCAACCTCGCGCCGGGCGCGTCGCTCGGCGCCGCGGTCGACGCGATCACGCGGACCGAACGCTCGATCGGCTTGCCGGCGAGCGTGCACACGACCTTCCAGGGCGCCGCGCTCGCGTTCCGCAACAACCTGAGCAACGAACTGCTGTTGCTGCTCGCGGCGGTGCTCGTGATGTACATCGTGCTCGGCGTGCTGTACGAGAGCTTCGTGCATCCGGTCACGATCCTCTCGACCCTGCCGTCGGCGGGCATCGGCGCGCTGCTCGCGCTGATCCTCACCGGGCACGACTTGACCATCATCGCGTTGATCGGGATCGTGCTGCTGATCGGGATCGTGAAGAAGAACGCGATCCTGATGATCGATTTCGCGATCGACGCCGAGCGGCACCAGGGCCTGAGCGCGCGCGACGCGATCCGCCAGGCCTGCATGCTGCGGTTCCGGCCGATCATGATGACGACGGTCGCGGCGATGTTCGGCGCGCTGCCGCTGATCCTCGGCGGCGGCTACGGTGCGGAGCTGCGGCGGCCGCTCGGCATCGCGATCATCGGCGGCCTGGTGGTCAGTCAGGCCCTGACCCTGTTCACGACGCCGGTGATCTACCTCGCGTTCGATCGGCTCGCGCGCGGGCGGCGCGCGGCGACGGGCCCGGGGGCCGGCGCGCTGCCGGCGGAGGCGCGGTGAACTTCTCGGCGCCGTTCGTCGCGCGCCCGGTCGCGACGGCCTTGTTGACCGCCGCGGTCGCGATCGCGGGAATCGCCGCGTTCCTGCTGCTGCCGGTCGCGCCACTGCCCAACATCGACGTCCCGGCCGTGTTCGTGTCGGCGTCGCTCCCGGGCGCGAGCCCGCAGGTGATGGCGCGCACCGTCGCGACCCCGCTCGAACGGCGGCTCGGAGCGATCGCCGACGTCGACGACATGACGTCGACGAGCAGCATCGGCCAGACGAACATCCAGCTCACTTTCGGGCTCGACCGCAGCCTGAACGCGGCCGCGCGCGACGTGGAGGCGGCGATCGAGGCGGCGCGGCCGGACCTGCCCGCCGCGATGACCCACAATCCGACCTACTTCAAGCTCAACAGCTCGCTGTTCCCGGTGCTCGCGCTCACGATGACCTCGAAGGTGCTCACCCAGGGCCAGATCTACGACGCCGCCGACGCCGTCGTGTCGCAGCAGCTCGCGCAGATCGACGGCGTCGGCGGCGTGAACGTGAGCGGCAGCGCGCTGCCGGCGGTACGGGTCGAGATCAACCCGTTCGCGCTCTCGAAGTACGGGATCGGGCTGCAGGACGTGCGCGCCGCGATCTCGAACGCGAACGCGAACTCGCCGAAGGGATTCGTCGACGCCGGGGGTCTGCGCTACACGATCACGACGAACGACAACGCGCGTGCCGCGCGCGATTATCGGAACCTGGTCATCGCGGTGCGCAACGGGGCGGTCGTGCGGCTCTCGGACGTCGCGACGGTGCTCGGGATGAACGACGGCGCGACCGAGAACAGCCGCACCTACGGGATCTACGACGGCAAGCCGGCGGTTTCGGTGCTGGTGTTCCAGCAACCCGGCGCGAACGTGATCAAGGTCGTCGACGCGATCAAGCGGGCGTTGCCGCGGATTCGCGCCGAGATCGATCCGAAGATCGACCTCGCGGTGATCTTCGACCGGTCCGTGACGATCCGCGGCTCCTTGCACCAGATCGAGCAGACGCTGCTGATCGCGGTCGTGATGGTGATCCTGGTCGTCTACGCGTTCATCGGCAGCGGCCGCGCCGCGCTCGTGCCGGCGGTCGCGGTCCCGGTATCGCTCGTCGGCACCTTCGCGGCGATGTACCTGCTCGGCTACTCGCTCGACAATTTCTCGCTGATGGCGCTCACGATCGCGACGGGGTTCGTCGTCGACGACGCGATCGTCGTGATGGAGAACATCTCGCGGCACATCGCCGCCGGCGTCGCGCCGCGTGAGGCGGCCCTGCGCGGCGCGCAGGAGGTGGGCTTCACCGTGCTCGCGATGAGCCTGTCGTTGATCGCGGTGTTCATTCCGTTCGAGTTCGCGGGCGGCATCGTCGGACGACTGTTCAGCGAGTTCACGAACACGCTCGCGATCGCGATCCTGATTTCGCTGGTGGTCTCGCTGACGACGACGCCGGTGATGTGCGCGCGGCTGCTCGGCGGGGCGCACGCCCGCCCGCCGTCCCGATTCGCGCGCGGCTTCGCGCGCGCGTTCGACCGCCTGCGCGTGGCCTACCGGCGCTCGCTCGCCGTCGCGCTCGATCATCCGCGCGCGACGATCCTGCTGCTGCTCGCGACGATCGGCCTCAACTTCTACCTGTACGTCGCGATTCCGAAGGGGTTCTTCCCGCAGGAAGACACCGGACAGCTGCGCGGCGCGATCCGCGGCGATGCGACCGCGTCGTTCCACTTCATGAAGACGAGGCTCGGGCAAGTGACCGCGATCATCCAGCGCGACCCGGCGGTCGCGAGCGTCGCCGGCGCGGTCGGCGGCTTCGGGTTCGGTCCGTCCGGAGGGCCACTCGCGACGTTGAGCATCACGCTGAAGCCGCTCGCGGAGCGCCGCGCCTCGGCCGAGCAGGTGCTCGACCGGCTGCGGCCGCAGTTCGCACGCATTCCCGGCGTCCACGTGTTCCTGCAGTCCGCGCAGGACATCGGCGCCGGCGGTCGGTCCGCGAACGCGGAGTATCAGTACACGCTGCTCGGCGACAACCTCCAGCAGCTGTGGTTCTGGTCGCGCAAGCTGCGCGTCGCCTTGCAGCACGTGCCCGAGGTCACCGACGTCGACAGCGACCTGCAGCCGGGCGGACTGCAGTCCGACGTGATCGTCGACCGGGACACCGCGTCGCGGCTCGGCTTGACGGAGACCCAGATCGACGAGACCTTGGGCGACGCCTTCGCGCAATCCCCGGTGTCCACGATCTACGACCCGATGAATCCGCAGCAGTATCACGTGGTGATGGAGATCGCGCCCCGGTACCAGCGCAGCCCGGCGGTGCTGCGGCAGCTGTACGTGAGCACGACCGGGAGTCCGGTCAGCGGCACGCAGGCGACGCAGGCGGTCGCCGGCACGACGAAGATCGCGGCGCTCGGCCGCGCCGCGAACGCGGCGACCGCGGCCGGCGTGGCCGCCGATGCGGCGCGCAACCTCGCGACCAACGCGCTCGCGAACGCGGGCCGCGGCAACACCTCGACCGCGCCCGCGGTCAGCACCCGCCAGGAGACGGTCGTGCCGCTCGCGGCGTTCGCCTCTTTCGCGACCTCGACCGCGCCGGTCAGCGTCGAGCACACCGGGACGTCCGCCTCGACGACGATCGCATTCAACCTCGCGCACGGGGTCTCGCTCGGCCAGGCGCTCGCGGCGATCCAGCGCACGATGGCCCGCATTCACGTGCCGGTGACGATCCGCGGCACCGGCTACGGCACCGCGCAGCTGTTCCGGCAGAGCGAGAGCAGCCAGCCGTTGATGCTCGCGGCGGCGCTGCTCGCGATCTACGTGGTCCTCGGGATGCTCTACGAGAGTTACGGCCAGCCGCTGACGATCCTCTCGACGCTGCCGTCCGCCGGGCTCGGGGCGTTGCTCGCGCTGATCGTCACGCGCACCGAGTTCAGCCTGATCGCGTTCCTCGGCATCCTGCTGCTGATCGGGATCGTGAAGAAGAACGCGATCATGATGGTCGACGTCGCGCTCGATGCGGAGCGCCGGCTCGGGATGGAGTCGCGCGCCGCGATCGCCCACGCCTGCGACCTGCGCTTCCGGCCGATCATGATGACCACGTGCGCGGCGCTCGCCGGCGCGTTGCCGCTCGCCGTCGCCGCGGGCGAGGGCACCGAGCTGCACCGGCCGCTCGGCATCTCGATCGTCGGCGGACTCGTCGTCAGCCAACTGCTGACGCTGTACACGACCCCGGTGGTCTACTGGTACGTGCGCCGGATCGGCCGACGCCGGCGGGGCGCGCGCCTCGCGATCGACCGACCCGCGGAGGCCTAGGCATGCGAACTCGTTGGATCGCGATCGCGGTGTGCTCGGCGGCGACGGCCGCGTGCGCCATTGGGCCGAACTACCACCGGCCGGCCGTCGACGTCGGGGGACATTACGCCGAGGCGCGGGGCTGGACGCCGAGCACGCCGGGCCGCCTCGAACCCGCCGCGTGGTGGCGGATCTACCGCGATCCCGTGCTCGACGGCCTCGAGCAGCGGGTCGGCGCCTCGAACCCGACGGTCGCATCCGCCGCAGCCGCCGTCGCGCAAGCACGAGCCCTCGTCCGCGAGGCGCGCGCCGGATTCTGGCCGACCGTGACCGCGAACTTCGGGCGCGACCGCACCACCACGGTCGCCGGATCGCGCACGCTGAACTCCGCCGGCCTCGCGGGGACCTGGGACATCGACGTCTGGGGACGCACGCGCCGCGAGGTCGAGAGCAGCGCGGCGTCGGCGGAGGCGGCGGCCGCGGCGCTCGCGGCGACCCGGCTGTCGGTACGGGCGGAGCTCGCGACCGACTATTTCGCGCTGCGGGCCCAGGATCGACTGGTGGCGCTGCTCGCCGACACGGTCGTCGCCGACCGGCAGGCGCTCGCGATCACCGAGAGCCGTTACCGGTACGGGGTCGCGGCGGCAGCGGACGTCGTCAGCGCCCGCACCCAGCTGCTCGCGAGTGAATCGCAGCAGGTCAATGCCGGCGTGCAACGCGCGCTGCTCGTGCATGCGATCGCGGTCTTGCTCGGCGTGCCGCCGTCACGGTTCTCGATCGCCCCCGCCCCGCTCAGCGCGGTGATCCCGGTCGTACCGGCAGGCGTGCCGTCGGCGCTCCTGCAACGGCGACCGGACGTCGCCGAGGCAGAGCGGCGGGTCGCCGCCGCGAACGCGCAGATCGGTGTTGCCCGCGCGGCGTTCTTCCCGTCGCTGCAGCTCACCGGTTCGGGCGATTATTCGAGCGGCGTGGTCGCGACGCTGCTCCGCGCGTCCAACCTGGTCTGGGCCTTCGGTCCGCAGGTGTCGCAGACGGTGTTCGCCGGCGGCTTGCTGCGCGCCCAGGCCGCGGCCGCCCGCGCCGCGTACGACGCGAGCGTCGCCGATTACCGCCAGGCGGTGCTGTCCGCCGTGCAGCAGGTCGAGGATGATCTGGCGACGCTGCGGATCCTGCAGCGCCAGGCATCGCTCGCGCGACGCACGGTCGAGCAGGCGCGCGAGGCGCAAGCGCTGACCCTCGACCAGTACAAGGCCGGCGTCGTTCCGTACAGCAGCGTGATCAGCGCGCAAACGACCACGCTCGCGAGTCGCGAGACCGCCCTCAACGTGCGCGTGAACCGATTGACCGCGAGCGTCTCGCTGATCGCCGCGCTCGGCGGAGGGTGGGACGCGGGCGCGCTCGCGCGGTAGCACCCGGCGTGGCGTCCGCGCAGCGTCGCGGTGTCGCGGTGTCGCGTCAGCGGCCCGGGTGCGGCCGACCGTAGGTGATCTCGGTGTGCGCGCTCGCGATCGCGTCCCGCCGCAGTGCGGCCTCGATTGTGGCGCCGTTCGCCCCGCGGTCGACCGGAAGCTGCGCCGCCCGCAGCGCCCATACCGTGATCACGTAGTGATGCGGCGGATCGCCGGGCGGCGGGCAGGGGCCGCCGTAGCCGATCGCACCGAAATCGTTCCGCCCCTGGAACGCGCCCGCCGGCAACGAGCCGCCGTCGGCCTGGCCGGCGTTCGCGGGCAAGGCGCGCAGGCTTGCGGGAAGGTCGGCGACGATCCAGTGCCACCAGCCGTGCCCGGGCGCATCGGGGTCGAACATCGTGATCGCGAGACTCCGGGTGCCCGCGGGGGGCGCCGACCACGTGAGCGCCGGCGATCGATTCGCGCCGCCGCAGCCGTCGCGGTCGTACACCTGGGCCTGCGCGACGTGTGGTGCCCCGTCCACGTGCAGCGTGAACGCGCCCGCGACGCCGGCGAGCGTCGTGCCGAGCGCGAGCGCCCAGAGCGCGCTCGAGCCTGCGGATGGACTCATCGTCGCCTCCCCGCCGGACCCCCGCCGGCATCGAGCGCGGCGGCTTCGCGCGCGATCGCACGATGGCCAATGTCGCGCCGGAACTGCATCGATTCCCAGTGGATCGCGCCGGCCAACGCGTACGCGTCGTCACGCGCCGCGGCGACCGTCTCGCCGAGGCCTACCGCGCACAGCACGCGGCCGCCGTCGGTGACGACCGCGCCGTCCACGAGGCGCGTTGCGGCATGGAAGACCTTGCCCGGCAACCGGGCCGCCGCATCGAGCCCGGTGATCCGATCGCCTTTACGCGCCGCTTCCGGATAGCCACCGGCGGCGAGGACGACGCCGAGCGCCGCGCGCGGGTCCCAGTCGGCCCGCACGTCCGCGAGCCGATGCGCGAGCGCGGCGGTGCACAACTCGGACAGGTCGCTGCGCAGGCGCATCAGGATCGGCTGCGTTTCGGGGTCCCCGAGACGGCAGTTGAACTCGAGCACGTTCGGCGTGCCGTCGGCGGCGATCATCAGTCCGGCGTACAGGAACCCGGTGTACGGAATGCCTTCGGCCGCGAGGCCGCGCAAGGTCGGCTCGATCACGTCGCGCAAGATGCGTGCGTGCAGCGCCGGGGTGACGACGGGGGCCGGCGAATACGCGCCCATCCCGCCGGTGTTCGGTCCGCGATCGCCGTCGTCGCGCCGCTTGTGATCCTGCGAGGTCGCGAGGGGCAGCGCCGCGAGCCCGTCGGCGGCGACGATGAAGCTCACTTCCTCGCCTTCCAGGAATTCCTCGACGACGATCGATTCGCCGGCGGCGCCGAACGCGCCGTTCAGCATCTGGGTCGCGGTCTCCACGGCCTGCGCATGCGAATCGCAGATCACGACGCCCTTGCCGGCGGCGAGGCCGTCGGCCTTGACGACCAGCGGCAAGCGCCATTGGCGCAGGGCGTCGGGATCGAAGTCCGCGCGAGTGAGGGAGCGATATGCGGCCGTCGGAATGCCGTGGCGGGACAGGAAGGCCTTGGTGTACCCCTTCGACCCTTCGAGCCGCGCCGCGGCGCGGGTCGGTCCGAAGCAGGCGAGGCCTTGGGCCGCGAAGCGATCGGTGATCCCCGCGACCAGCGGCGCCTCCGGGCCGACGATCGTCAAGTCGATGCGTTCGCGCGCCGCGAACGCGACGAGCGCCTCGAGGTCCTCCGCGCCGATCGGCACGTTGCGCACCTGCGGCTCGAGCGCGGTGCCGGCGTTGCCGGGGGCGACGTAGACGACGTCGACCCGCGGCGACTGCGCGCACTTCCAGGCCAGTGCGTGCTCCCGCCCCCCACCGCCGACGACCAGGATCTTCATCCGAGTCCCTAGTGGCGAAAGTGCCGGATGCCGGTGAAGACCATCGCGATCCCGCGCTCGTCGGCCGCGGCGATCACGTCGGCGTCCTGCTTCGAGCCGCCCGGCTGGATCACCGCGCGGACGCCGAATTCGGCGATCGTCTCGAGGCCGTCGCGGAACGGGAAGAACGCATCCGAGGCGACCGCGCCGCCTTCGCAGGACAATCCCGCGTCGTGCGCCTTCATCGCGACGATCCGGCTGCTCACGACGCGGCTCATCTGCCCGGCGCCGATGCCGATCGTCGCGCGATCCTTCACGCAGACGATCGCGTTCGACTTCACGAACTTCGCGATGCGCCATGCGCACAGCAGGTCGTCGATCTCCGCCGGTGTCGGTGCCCGCCGGGTCACGACGCGCAAATCCGCGGGCGCGATGCCGGCGTCGTCGCGCGTCTGCACGAGCAGGCCGCCGGTCACGCTGCGATACTCGAGCCGCTGGGCGACCTGCCGGCCGACGTCGCCGACCTGCAGGACGCGGACGTTCTCCTTGCGTTCGAGCAGCGCGGCGGCTTCGGCGTCGACCGTCGGAGCGAGGATGACCTCGACGAACTGCCGTTCGGCGATCGTGCGTGCGGTCGCGGCGTCGAGTGCGTGGTTGAACGCGATGATGCCGCCGAACGCCGACGTCGGGTCGGTGCGATAGGCCCGTTCGTAGGCCTCGAGCAGGCCGGCAGCGACCGCGACACCGCAGGGATTCGCGTGCTTCACGATCACGCAGGCCGGTTCCGCGAACTGCCGTACGCATTCCAGCGCGGTATCGGCATCGGCGAGGTTGTTGTAGGACAACGGTTTGCCTTGCAACTGGGTCGCGGACGCGACCGATGCGCCGATCGCGCGTGGATCGGCGTAGAACGCCGCCTGTTGATGCGGATTCTCGCCATAACGCAGGTCGAGTCGCTTGCGGAACGACAGATTCAAATCGGCCGGAAAGCTCTCCGGTCCGACGCCGATCGTGTCTGCGAAGTAGGCCGACACCATCGCGTCGTACTGCGCCGTGTGCGCGAACGCCTTCGCGGCGAGCCGCTGGCGCATCGGCAGGAGCGTGCCGCCGTGGTTCGCGACGATCTCGTCGAGCAAGGCGCGATAGTCGCCCGGATCGACGACGACGGTCACCGCCGCGTGGTTCTTCGCGGCGGCCCGCACCATCGCCGGGCCGCCGATGTCGATGTGCTCGACGGCCTCTTCGTAGGTGCAGCCGGGCCGCGCGACGGTGGCGGCGAACGGGTAGAGGTTGACCACGAGCAGATCGATCGGCTCGATCCCGTGGCTGCGCATGACGTCCTCGTCGATGCCGCGGCGCCCGAGCAGGCCGCCGTGGATCCGCGGATGCAGGGTCTTCACGCGGCCGTCCATGATCTCCGGAAAGCCGGTGTGCTCGGCGACTTCCTTGACCAGGACGCCGTGCTCGGCGAGGAGCTTCGCGGTGCCTCCGGTCGACAGCAGTTCGACGCCGCGCTCCCGCAGCGCCCGCGCGAACTCGACGATGCCTTGCTTGTCGGAGACGCTGAGGAGCGCGCGGCGGATCGTCGTCAACACGGGCGGATCACTCGCCGATGCCGAGCTCTCGCAGCTTCTTGCGAAGCGTGCCGCGATTGATTCCCAATATCGTCGCAGCCCGGCTCTGATTGCCCTGCACGTGGTCCAGCACCACCTTGAACAGCGGCTCTTCGACCTCGCGCAACACCAGTTCGTAGAGTCTTGCGGGCTTGTGGCCGTTGAGCGTCTCGAAGTACGACTGCAACGCTTCTTCGGCCTGGGTGCGCAAGGGAACGCCCTTGCCGTTGACCTTGAGATCCCGCCCGTCGAATCGAGGGCTCGGGTCCTTCCGGATACGAGGTTTCTTTCGTGCCGCCATGTCCGTCGTCGCCTTCCCTTGAGGCTTTGTTCTTATGTTCGTTCGTGCCGCGCGACCGGCGTGCGCTCGAAGAGCGTCAGCGCCGCCGCCATCTGCCCCTGAGCGGTTTCCTCCCGCATCACGCGCGCTCTCTCATCCCCATCCGCCGCTTGGCGCCGGCAGTACCAACTCAAGTGCTTTCGCGCCATCCGAACACCGGTCTCGTCGCCGTAGAACGCGTACAGGTCTTCGAGGTGGGCGCGCATGATATCACGGACCCTCGCGACCGGCAGTTCACCGGAATTTTCGCCGTGCGCAAGAAAATAATTGACTTCCTCGAAGATCCATGGCGAGCCTTGCGCCGCGCGTCCGATCATCACGCCGTCGCATCCGGTCGCCTCGAGCACCGCGCGCGCGCGGGTGCCGGAATCGATGTCGCCGTTCGCGATCACCGGGATGCGGACCGCCGCCTTGATCTCGCGAATCGTGTCGTATTCGGCGGCGCCGCGAAACAGATCCGCGCGCGTGCGGCCGTGAATCGCGATCGCCCGCACGCCGCACTGTTCCGCGATGTGCGCGATCCGCGGGCCATTGCGGTTCGCCGGATCCCAGCCGGTGCGCGTCTTCAGCGTGACCGGCGCATCGATCGCGCGCACGATCGACTCGAGGATCCGCGCGACCAGCGGTTCATCGCGCAGCAGCGCCGAACCGGCGAGGCGATTGCACACCTTCTTCGCCGGACAGCCCATGTTGACGTCCACGATGTCGGCGCCGGCGTCGACGCAGCGGCGCGCCGCCTCGGCCATCGTCGCGGGCTCGAACCCCGCGAGCTGCACGACGCGCGGCCGCGGCTCGCCCTCGTGGTCGAGGCGCCGCCGCGACTTCGCGGTGCTCCAGAGCCGCACGTCCGAACTCAACATCTCCGACGCGGCGAGCGCCGCGCCGAAGCGGCGACACAGCGCGCGGAACGGCCGATCCGTGACGCCCGCCATCGGTGCGAGCAGAGCGCGCGAGGCGAGCTGGAACGGGCCGATCGCGAGCGTGCGGTCCGTCGTCACGGGCCACCGCTGTCGCAGAGCATCTCGCCGGAGTCGCCCCGCAGGCACAGGTCGATCTCGAATCCTTCGGCACTCTTGCCGGGATCGACGATGTTGAGCGTGGCGTCCGCGCGCTGACCCGGCGCCATCAACTTCGGTGGCTTGCCGAGATATTCCCGCGGCGCGAAGTCGCGCGTGCCGACGCGGTGACCGAAGCGGTCGGTCAGCGTGACGCGCAGCCAGGGGTACGGTTGGAACGCCGCGGCGGTATTCAATATGCTCGCCCGGACCCGCAGGATGCCGTTCGCCGCGGGATCGCCGGTGACGCCCCACTGCCGCAGTTGATACTCGCGCAGATCGGCGGGAATCGGCAGCCGCAAGCCGAGGTGCGCGTACAGCGTGCGCAGCGGTTCGCCGAACGGAGTATGCGAGGCGATGAACGCGCGCTCGCGATTCACGATCTGCGCGGCGAGCAGCAGCAGGAGCAGCACCGCGAGCGTGCTCCAGAGCACGGCCGCCGCGCGTCGTCGCGGTCGCGCGAGCGGCAACGCCGGGGTCGCGCCGCGCACGGCGGCTGCGAGCAGCGCGGCATCGGCCGCCGCGACGGATCCGCGCGTCGGCTCGGCGTCGACCGTGGCGTCGGGCTCGAACTCGGGCTCAGCTTCGGACTCAGCTTCGGACTCAGGTTCGGGCGCGGACTCGGGTACGGGCTCGGAGACCGCCTCGGGCTCGAGGGTCGCCTCGGGCTCGAAGGTCGCCTCGGGCTCGAGGGTCGCCTCGGGCTCGAGGGTCGCCTCGGGCTCGAGGGTCGCCTCGGGTGGGGCCGAGACGTCGGTATCGACGAGCGCATCGGGTTCGAGCGTCACGTCGGCCGCCGGCGGCGTGTCGATCGGCGCGTCGAGGTCCGGCGCAGCCGGGGGTTCGAGCGTGGCTTCGATCACGATCTCCTCGAACTCGACGTCCTCGGGCGCGGCCGCCTCCGGGTCCCCGTCGTCGTCCGCCGGGCTCGAGGATTCCAGCATCGGCTCGTGGGGCGGCGGTTGCGCACCGCGCTCCGGCGCGATGAACACGCGATCGAGGTCGCCGGGCGGTACGGTGAATTCGAGGGATTCGTCGTCCGCGAACACCGGCGGACCGACGATGCGCAGCCGCTCGATCCGTTCGCCGGCGCCGGCGTCGCCGGAATCGCTCTCGGCGAAGTCCTCCGCCGAGAAACTGGGATCGTCGTCCATCGATGCTTCGTCGACTGGCGACCGCTGCTCGTCCGCGCCCATGACGGACTCGAGGATCTGATCGGCGCGCCGATCCTGGTCGAGCCATGACTCGGCGAGCGGGAAGTCGTCCGGCCGCTCCTCGAGATGCGCGAGCGCGCTGAACGCTGCGCCGCATCGACCGCAACGCACCTGCCCCGCCGCCGCGCGCAGGATCTCGGCGGAGATCCGGAAGATCGTCTCGCACCGCGGACATTGCGTGTACATCGCGTCTCCCCTCAGCGTACCGCGCCGGTCCGGCGGCGGCCCCGCAAGCAGCACCAATCCTCCCGCCGGGAGACCGCCACGATATCAAACGACTCCCGGTAACCCGCAATCACCGCGTCGCTCTGCGAGGCGAGGATGCCGGACAGCACGAGCATCCCGCCCGGGCGACAGGCGGCCGCGAGCCGCTCGCGGGCCTCGAGCAGCGTCCCCGCGAGGATGTTCGCGAACACGCCATCGTACGTCGACGACGGCGCCGGCGCCGCTGCGGTGGCGAGGCGGTCGTCGACCCCGTTCGCGGCCGCATTCGCGGCCGTTGCGGCGAGCGCCTGCGGATCGATATCGACGCACAGCGCCCGCGCGGCGCCGAGTTTCAGCGCCGCGATCGCGAGAATCCCCGAACCGCAACCGAAGTCGAGCACGTCCCAGCCGGCGAGCGGGAGCGCCGCGAGCGTCTCGAGGCACAGGGCCGTGGTCGGATGCGTGCCGGTGCCGAACGCCAGACCCGGGTCGAGCCGGACGACGATCGCGCCGGGATCCTCCGGCGCCGGCGCGAAAGTCGGCGCGATCCACAACCGCGCGCCGAAGCGCATCGATTTCCAGTCCTTGAGCCATTCGCGCTCCCATGCCCGGTCGGCGATCCGCCGCAGCGTCGCGTCGGCGAGGACCTGCGAATCGAGCGCGGCCGCGAGACGAAAGAGACAGGCCGCCGGATCGAGCGCGTCGTCGAACAGCGCGCGTACGACGGTATCGCTCCACAGCCGGAACTCGCCCGGCCGCGGCTCGAGGATCGGCTCGTCGCCGCGATCGAAGAACGAGATCGCCGTCGCGCCCGCGTCGGTCAGCGCCGACTCGACGGCCTGCACGTCCCGGCCGCCGAGCGGCAGTTCGATTTCAAAGCACGCCATCGCCGCGTCGCCTGCGACGACTCACTTGATTCCGAGCCGTCGCTCCAGGTAGTGGATGTCCGTACCGCCCTGGCGAAACGCCGAGTGCGCGAAGATTTCCTGGTGCAGCGGCACGTTGGTCTTGATGCCCTCGACGACCAGTTCCGCGAGCGCGTTGCGCATGCGCGCGATCGCGGTGTCGCGGGTGTCGCCGTAGGCGATGATCTTCGCGATCAGCGAGTCGTAGTAAGGCGGTACGGAGTAGCCGGTATAGACGTGGCTGTCGACCCGGACGCCGGGCCCGCCGGGCGCGTGCCACAGCTTCACCGTTCCGGGCGAGGGTACGAAGGTCTTCGGGTCTTCCGCGTTGATCCGGCATTCGATCGCGTGTCCGCGGATCTCGACGTCGCTCTGCTGGAACGGGAGCGGTTCCCCCGCGGCGATCAACAGTTGCGCCTTCACGATATCGATCCCGGTCACGAGCTCGGTGACCGGGTGCTCGACCTGCACGCGGGTGTTCATCTCGATGAAGTAGAACTCCTCGTCCTGATACAGGAACTCGAGGGTCCCGGCGCTGCGGTACCCGACCTCGCGGCACGCGCGCGCGCATCGCTCGCCCATCATCTTGCGCTGTTTCGCGGTCAAGCCGGGCGCCGGCGCCTCTTCGACGACCTTCTGGTGGCGGCGCTGCATCGAGCAGTCGCGTTCGCCGAGATGGACGACGTTGCCGTAGTTGTCCGCGAGCACCTGGAACTCGATGTGGCGGGGCCGCTCGAGGAACTTCTCCATGTAGACCTGATCGTTGCCGAAGGCCGCGTGTGCCTCGGCCTTCGTGACGCTGATCGCGTTCAGCAACGCCGCGTCGGAGTGCACGACCCGCATCCCGCGCCCGCCGCCGCCGCCCGACGCTTTGATGATCACCGGGTAGCCGATGGTTTTTGCGATGCGGAAATTCTCGTCCGCGTCGTCCCCGAGCGGGCCGTCGGAGCCGGGCACGCACGGCACGCCGGCGGCCTTCATCACCTTGATCGCCGAGACCTTGTCACCCATCATCCGGATCGTTTCGGCGCGCGGGCCGACGAAGATGAACCCGCTCTTCTCGACGCGCTCGGCGAAGTCCGCGTTCTCCGACAGGAAGCCGTAGCCCGGGTGGATCGCGACCGAATCGGTGACCTCGGCGGCGCTGATGATCGCGGGCATGTTGAGGTACGAAGCCGCCGATTGCGGCGGTCCGATGCACACGGTCTCGTCCGCGAGCAGCACGTGCTTGGTGTTGTGGTCCGCGGTCGAGTGCACCGCGACGGTCTTGATCCCGAGCTCGCGGCAGGCCCGCAGGATTCGAAGGGCGATCTCGCCGCGATTGGCGATGACGACTTTCTCGAGCATCGGGGTCATTCGACCACGAACAGCGGCTGGCCGAATTCGACCGGGTCGCCGTTCTTCGCGAGGATCGCGGTCACCTTGCCCGCCTTGTCCGACTCGATCTGGTTCATCATCTTCATCGCTTCGATGATGCACAGGGTCTGTCCGACCCGCACCTCGTCGCCGATCTCGACGAACGGCTTCGCGTCCGGCGAAGGCGCAGAGTAATAAGTGCCGACCATCGGCGAGGTCACGGTGCGCTCGCGCGCGAGCGCTTGGCGCTCCGCGGCGGTGGCCGCGGCGGCGGCAGCGCTGATCGCGGCCGCCGGAGCGGGTGTGGGCGCCGGTGGCGTCGCGGCGATCGCCGGGGAGGCGATCGTGACCGTTCCGCGCGGATGGCGGCTGATTCGCACCGACTCCTCGCCCTCCGAGATCTCGAGCTCCGAAATCCCGGATTCCTCGAGCAGTTCGATGAGCTTCTTGACCTTGCGAATATCCATCGTGAGGGGTCCCTCTGCTGAATTCGATCAACGGCGCGGCGTGGCGGCCGACAGCCGCCGTGCGGCCGTCTCCAGCGCGAACTCGTAGCCGATCGGCCCGAGTCCGAAGATGCAGCCGACCGCGATGTCGGAGAAATAGGAATGGTGACGGAAGCGCTCGCGCGCGAACACGTTGCTGAGATGTACCTCGATGAACGGCACCCCGACGGCGAGGATCGCGTCGCGCAGCGCGACACTCGTATGAGTGAACGCGCCGGGATTGAAGATCAGGAAATCGACGCCTTCGCGCGGGCAGGCGTGGATCCTCTCGATCAGTTCGTGCTCGGCGTTGCTCTGCCGGCAGTCGAGCGCGAGGCCGAGCGCGCGCGCGCGCGTCCCGAGGTCGCGCTCGATGTCCGCGAGCGTCGCCGAACCGTAGACTTGCGGTTCCCGGGACCCGAGCAGATTCAGATTGGGGCCGTTCAGCAGCAGGACGCGAGCCATCAGCCGTCGCATTCATTGGCGTCGTCAAGGACGACCAGGACCGGGATGATAACCGGAATAGGCGGCGAATTGGCAAGAATTAGGGTCGATCGCCGCCGATTCGGTCGTTAAGTTGCGCTCTGGCGGTCCGGGCCGTTGGTGGCGGTGCGGCGCAATCGATCGAGCCCCGCCGCGATCGCCCGACGGGCGGTCGGCAGGCCGAGCCGATGGGCGTCGACCTGCTCGACGACGCCTAGGATCAACTCGATTTGCGGTCGATGCAACTCGCCGAGGTACAACGCGACGATCTCGCCGCGGTCGTCGGTGAACACGGTGAACGGAAACGCCGGCGAGGCGACGCCGAGCGAGCGGATCACGCCGAGCGCCGCCCGTTCGCCTTGCAGTATGGGGTAGGCGATCTTGAAGCGCCGCACGAAGGCGGCGACCGCCTCGCGCCGATCGACGGCGACGCCGACGACCGTGAAGTGGCGCGCCTGCCACGCGCGGTCGATCGACTGGAGCAGCGGGATCTCCTGGCGACAGGGCGCGCACCAGGTCGCCCAGAAATTCAGGATCAACGCGCGACCGGCGTACCGGGTGATCGATTCGGGTTGGCCGGCGAGGTTCTTCAAGCGAAACGCCGGCAGACGCCGTGGGATCGTCACGCCCGGCAAGGGACCGACCCGTGGATCCGGGATCCGATCGGCGGGACGGGGCGGACTCGCTTCGCCGACCGGCACCGCGACGCCGCGGCTCGCGAGCCGCCGGGCCGCGGCTTCGTGGGCGAGATAGGCGCGACCGCCGACCCACGCCGCCGCGATCGCGGCGGTCGCGGCGAGCCAGGGCGTCGCCCGGCTCATCGCGCCACCGCCTGCGCCGCGGACGACGTGGCGCGGATCGCCAGCAGCTGCTTCGCGATCCGCGGGTAACACAGCCCGGCCTGCGCGCAACCCTGGTAACTCACGGCCAGCCGCAGGGCCGCGCCGCGCGCGGGCACCCGCAGCAGCTCCGCGCGCGCATCCACCGCATGGAAGTACACCTGCTGGGGGCCGAAGTAGCGATCGGTGCGCGCGATCCCGGTGGGCAACCGCCAGCCGCTCGCGAGCCGATCGACACCGAGCCAGCGAATGCTGATCCGGCTGCGATACAGGTAATAGCCCGGCGCGATGTCCCAGTGGACCGTGAGCCGCCGACCGTCGAGGCGAGCCGATACCCGGAACGCCCGATCGGCGGGCAGGAAGGTCTGGGCGTCGGCGGCGCCGGCGGCGACCCACGACGGGCGGGCGAGTGCGACGTGCGCGACCATCGATGCTGCAATGCAATGCGCGATCCACCCCGGAGCGCTCAAACCGAATCGACGACGCATGAATACACGATATCTCAGTGGATCGGGCAACGCGCGCCCTTGAAACCGGAAATTCCGTCGCTATTATTAGCAGCCAATAGACGGGAGTGCTAACAGCCTCGCTCTATTGGCTCATATCCCGAACCCTTAACGCTTGAGGAGTCTTGATCTTATGAAGATTCGTCCCCTTCATGACCGCGTCATCGTGAAACGAGAGGAAGAGGAGCGCAAGTCTCCGGGCGGGATCGTCATCCCCGATACGGCCGCCGAGAAGCCGACTTTCGGCAAAGTCCTCGCCGTCGGCAAGGGCAAGATCCTCGAGAACGGTGAAATCCGTCCGCTCGACCTGAAGGTCGGCGACAAGGTGCTGTTCGGCAAGTACAGCGGCACCGAAGTCAAGATGGACGGCGAGGAACTGGTCGTCATGCGCGAAGAAGACGTGATGGCCGTCGTCGAGAGCAAGTAAGCGGCGCAACCGAATTCCCGAAGAAATCATTTAGCGAGCAGAGGTAATTTTCATATGGCAGCTAAAGACGTACGTTTCAGCGACGATGCCCGGCAACGCATGTTCAAGGGCGTCAACATCCTGGCCAACGCGGTCAAGGTGACGCTCGGCCCGAAGGGCCGCAACGCGGTTCTCGACAAGAGCTTCGGCGCCCCGACCGTCACGAAGGACGGTGTGTCGGTCGCGAAGGAAATCGAGCTGAAGGACAAGTTCGAGAACATGGGCGCGCAGATGGTCAAGGAAGTCGCGTCGAACGTCTCCGACGAGGCGGGCGACGGCACGACGACCGCGACCGTGCTCGCGCAGGCGATCATCCGTGAAGGCCTGAAGGCGGTCGCGGCCGGTCACAACCCGATGGACATCAAGCGCGGCATCGACCATGCGGTCGGCGAGGCGACCGAGGAGCTCAAGAAGCTCTCGAAGCCTTGCAAGGATCCGAAGGCGATCGCGCAGGTCGGCACCATTTCCGCGAACTCCGATGAGAGCATCGGCAAGACGATCGCGGACGCGATGGCGAAGGTCGGCAAGGAAGGCGTGATCACCGTCGAGGAAGGCTCGGGTCTGCAGAACGAGCTGGAAGTCGTCGAGGGCATGCAGTTCGACCGCGGCTATCTGTCGCCGTACTTCATCAACAACCAGCAGAGCCAGGCTGCCGAACTCGACAAGCCGCTGATCCTGCTGGTCGACAAGAAGATCTCGAACATCCGCGAAATGCTGCCGCTGCTCGAAGGCATCGCGAAGGCGGGCCGGCAGCTGCTGATCGTCGCCGAGGACGTCGAGGGCGAGGCGCTCGCCACCCTGGTCGTGAACACCATCCGCGGGATCGTCAAGGTCGCGGCCGTGAAGGCGCCGGGCTTCGGCGACCGTCGCAAGGCGATGTTGCAGGACATCGCGATCCTCACCGGCGGCACGGTGATCTCCGACGAAGTGGGCCTGTCGCTGGAAAAGGCGACGCTCAACGACCTCGGCGAGGCGAAGAAGGTCGTGGTCGAGAAGGAGAACACGACGGTCATCGACGGCGCCGGCAAGGCGAGCGACATCAAGGCTCGCGTCGAGAGCATCCGTCAGCAGATCGAGGAAGCGACCTCCGACTACGACAAGGAGAAGTTGCAGGAGCGCGTCGCGAAGCTCTCCGGCGGCGTCGCCGTGATCAAGGTCGGCGCGGCCACCGAGATCGAAATGAAGGAGAAGAAGGCGCGCGTCGAGGATGCGCTGCACGCGACTCGCGCGGCGGTCGAGGAAGGCGTGGTGCCGGGCGGCGGCGTCGCGCTGGTGCGGGCGCTGAAGGCGGTCGAGAAGCTGACCGGTGCCAACGAGGACCAGTCCCACGGCATCAAGATCCTCGCTCGCTCGATCGAGGAACCGTTGCGCCAGATCGTCAGCAACGCCGGCGAGGACGCGGCGGTCGTGCTGAACCGCGTCCGCGAGGGCAAGGGTACCTTCGGGTACAACGCGGCGACCGGCGAGTACGGCGACATGATCGAGATGGGCATCCTGGATCCGACCAAGGTCACGCGTCTCGCGCTGCAGAACGCGGCGTCGGTCGCGGGACTCCTGCTCACCACCGAGGTGATGATCGCCGAGGCTCCGAAGGAAGAGGAGCACAGCCACGGCGGCGCCCCGGGCGGCATGGGCGGCATGGGCGGCATGGACATGTAAGAGCCGTCACCACGGTTCACGGTCCATGAAAAGGAGCGGGTCCGAAAGGGCCCGCTCTTTTTTTTCGCGCGCCCGGCAGGGTGCGGATCGGTAATATGCAAGACGGAAACCCGCCATGACGCTGCCGCGATTCGATCTCGACCGCCTGCCCGCGGAACTGCACGACCCCGTCGAACGCTGGTGGGCGCACGCGGCGGACGACGAGCGCCTGTCCGCCGTGATCGCCGCCTGCTCGCCGGACCTGCGCGCGGAATTACCCCGCGTGGTCGCCTGCAGCGAGTTCGCCGCCGCGGCGCTGGTGCGCGACCCCCTGGCCCTCGCCGAGATCGAGGGGCATCGCGATCCGACGACCGCAGCGCCGAGAAGCGTTGCCGCGGAACAGGCCGTGGCGTCGGCCGTGGACGGCGCCGACGCGCGGCGGACCCTGCGGCATTGGCGCCGGCGCGCGATGCTGCGCATCGCGTGGCGGGCGATCACCGGCCGGGACGGCGTCGCCGAGACGCTGGCCGCGCTCTCGGATCTCGCCGACGGCGTGATCCGCGCCGCCGTGGCCGCGAGCGCGCGCTTGCTCGAGCCGACCTTTGGCCGGCCGCGGGAGACGAGCGGCGCGCCGGCGTCCTTGATCGTGGTCGCGATGGGCAAGCTCGGCGGCCGCGAGCTCAATTTTTCCTCCGACGTCGACCTGGTGTTCCTCTATTCCGCGAACGGTGAAACCGACGGTCCTCGCCGACTCGACAACGCGGAGTACTTCCTGCGCGCGTCGCGCGAGATCATCGGCCTGCTCGACGCGCGCGACGAGGATGGCTTCGTGTTCCGCGTGGACACGCGGCTGCGGCCGTTCGGCGCCAGCGGCCCCTTGGTCGTGAGCCTCGGCGGCCTCGAGGACTACCTGCAGCAGCACGGTCGGGACTGGGAACGCTACGCGTGGATCAAGGCGCGCGCGGTCGTCGGCGCCGAGGCCTACGAACCGACCTTCCGCGGCGTCGTGCGGCCCTTCGTCTATCGGCGCTATCTCGACTACGGGGTGTTCGACAGCTTGCGCGAAATGAAGGCGATGATCGCCCGCGAAGTCGCACGGCGGGATCGCGACGAGGACCTGAAGCTCGGCACCGGCGGGATCCGCGAGCTCGAATTCATCGTGCAATCCCTGCAACTGGTGCGCGGCGGCGGCGATCCACGCTTGCAGAACCCGGCGCTGCTCGAGGTGCTGCCGGCGCTCGCCGGCTCGAAACTGCTCGCCCCCCGCGCGGTCGAGGAACTCGCGGACGCCTATCGCGTCCTGCGCCGCGCCGAGAACGCGGTGCAGATGATTCGCGACGAGCAGACGCATCGGTTGCCGGAATCGCCGGTCGACCGCGCGCGTTTCGCGTGGCATCTGGGCCATCCGGACTGGGAGACCGCGCTCGCGCAAGTCCGGGAGGCCCGACGGACGGTCGTCGCCGAATTCGACGCCTTGGTCTTCGCGGGCGGGCGCGGCCCGGCGAGCAGCGCGTCGGCCGCCGTGGCCACGCTCGCGTTCGACGCCCCGCGACTCGCGGAGGAGCTCGCCGGGCGGGGTTTGACGCCGACGGCGGTCGCCGCGATCGAGCCGCTGCTCAGCGCGTACCGCGACTCGGCCGCGTACCGCAAACTCGACGAGACGGCGCGCCGGCGGCTGCACGCAATCCTCGACGGACTGGTCAGGGCCGCCGCCGCGCAGCCGCAACCGGGCGCGGTCGTCGGCCGGGTGCTGCGCATCCTGGAGACGATCGGCGCGCGCTCGTCGTATCTCGCGCTGCTGAAGGAGCGTCCGCAGGCGCTCGCGCGCTTGATCGACGTGTGCGCGCTCAGCGGCTTCCTCGCGCGCCAGGTGGCCGAGTTCCCCTTGCTGCTCGACGAGTTGATCGATCCCAAGCTCTTCGAGGAACAGCCGACGCGAGCGAGCCTGGCGAGGGAACTCGCGGCGATCGCGGACGGGCTGCCGACCGACGATCCGGAACGGCCGGTGGAGGCGCTGCGGCAGTTCCAGAAGACCGCGATCTTCTCGGTCGCGCTCGCGGATCTGACCGGTCGAATGCCCCTGATGACCGTCAGCGACCGGTTGACCGACGTCGCCGAGCTGATCGTCGAGCGCTGCCTGCAGCTTGCGTGGCAGCAGATCACGTCGGTCTATGGCGTGCCTCATCACGGCGAGCGCGAGTCGGCGCTGCGCGTCGCGAACGTCGCGGTCGTCGGCTACGGCAAGCTCGGCGGCATCGAGCTCGGCTACGGCTCCGATCTCGACCTCGTGTTCCTGCACGATTCGACCGGCGAGATCCAGCTGACGCGCGGCGCACGGTCGATCGACAACGGCGTGTTCTTTCTGCGGCTCGGCCAGCGGATCGTCCACCTGTTGACGATGCACTCGTCGGCCGGGCGGCTCTACGAGGTCGACATGCGCCTGCGGCCGAACGGCAAGGGCGGATTCCTGATCACCGGGATCGACGCGTTCGAGCGCTACCAGTTGCGCGACGCGTGGACCTGGGAACACCAGGCGCTGTTGCGGGCCCGCGCGGTGGCGGGCGACCCCGCGCTCTGCGCGCGTTTCGAGGCCGTGCGCCGCCACGTGCTCAGCACCGCGGTCCATCACGAGCGCTTGCGCGACGACGTCGCCGAGATGCGCGCGCGGATGCGCCACGAACTGTCGCGCGCCCGCGCCGGCGAGTTCGACATCAAGCAGGACGCGGGCGGGATCGCCGACATCGAGTTCCTGGTGCAGTACTGGGTGCTCGCCGCCGCGTCGCGCCTCCCGCAGCTGCTCGAGCACAGCGACAACGTGCGGCAGCTCGCGGCGCTCGCGCGTCATGGCGTGATCGATGCCGACACCGCGGTGTTCCTCACCGACGTCTACCGCCAGTATCGCGGCGTGCTGCATCATGCTTCGCTCGAAGGCGACGACGCGCGGGTCGTCGCCGCCGCGCCGTACGCGGCCGAAAGGCAGCGCATCGAACGGCTCTGGGCCCGGACCTTCGGGTAGACCGCGGCGCATTGCGGTCCGGCCCTCGCGCGCGCAAAATTGCCGCTCCGGCGATGGGGACGAATGGGGAGAGCACTCGATGTCGGCGATGGTCGCGGAAGAATCGAAGCACCGGCTGATCCAGCCGAACGCGGAGCATCGTTACACGGTCACCGCGGCGGACCTGCCGCTGTCCTGCCCGATGCCCGGCATGTCGCTGTGGAATTCCCACCCGCGCGTGTACCTGGCGATCGAGCCGACCGGTTGGGCGAAGTGCCCCTACTGCGGCGCCGAATACACGCTGGACCGGGGTCCCGCGCACTGAGATCCGATCCGCCTCGACACCCCGCTGGCGCGGTCCCGCGGCCTCGCTAGCTCCGCGGGCCGTCGCCGCGGTAATCCCGATACGACTTTTCCTCGACCAGCGCCGAGCCGAGCCGCGTGTTGATGCGTCGCTTGATCGCGGCGCGCTCGTCGTTCTCGAAATACACCGACCGGGCGAGTTCGATGAATTCCCGGTCGAACGACTGCGTGCTTTCCTTCGCGCGGATGTCGTCCTCGATGCGCCACAGGCGCTCGTTCACCGCGTACAGCGCGGCCTGATCCGCCGCGACGTCGATCCGCCCGTACTCCGACTCCGCCCAGGCCCGCCGCAGTTCGTCGAGTTCGCGACGCACGTTCGCGAGCTTGCCCGGCTCGGCGATGCGCGCCGACTTGATCTCGAGAATCGTGATCTTGTCGATCAACTCGCCGGGTGACACCGGCACCGCAATCGGGCTCATCCGCGCTCCGTGCATCGGGTTCGAAGGCCCGGGATTCTAACGAAAAAAGGCGCGCCTCGTGATGTTAGACTCGATCCCGTTGCCGCTGTCCGAGGGGGAGCCGAACATCATCAGGGGATCCGGCCGGCGCATCGCGACCGACGCGGGTGCGATGCTCGACGCCGAGGCGGGCACACCGCCATGGGCGGAGGCGGCGGTCGATGCGATCTTCGATCCGCAGCAGTGGCGGCGTCGCGCGTCCGCGGTCCCGGCGGCGCGCGGCCGTGGCGGGACGTGGTTCGTCGGCGACGACGCCCGGGCGTGGGTGTTGCGCCATTATCGCCGCGGCGGGTTCGTCGCGCGCTGCCTCGCGGATCGATACCTGTGGACCGGCGAGGATCGCGTGCGCGCATTCGCCGAGTGGCGGTTGCTCGATCGTCTGTGGCGGCGCGGCGCGCCCGTGCCACGCCCGATCGCCGCGCGCTACCGACGCGTCGGTCTGTTCTACCGCTGCGATCTCATCACCGTCCGGATCGCGGATGCGCGGCCGCTCAGCGAGCGCCTGACCGAAGGGGACGTTCCGCTCGCGCTCTGGCGCGCGCTCGGCACCGCCGTCGCGCGGCTGCACCGGGAGGGCGTCGATCACGCGGATCTGAACGCGCACAACGTGCTCGTCGACGACGAGGGCCGCATCAGCTTCATCGACTTCGATCGCGGCCGCGTGCGCGCCGACGGCCGGTGGGCGGCGCGCAACTTGCGGCGCCTGCGGCGTTCGCTGCGCAAGCTCGGCGCGGACCGCGCGCCGCGGGCGTTCGACGCCGGCTGGCGTGCGCTCCTCGGCGCGTACGCGGCCGAGCGCGCCGCCCCGCCGCCGACGGACGGCTGAGCGAACGCCACCATGCGAGCGGTCTACCGCCTCCTGATCCGCATCCTGGCGCCGCTCGCGGCGGCCGTGACGCTGCTGCGGGCGATACGCGACCCGGCGTATCGCCCGGGATTCGCCGAGCGCTTCGGCTTCGGCCCGCCGCGCGGCGCCGGCGGCGCGATCTGGGTGCACGCGGTGTCGCTCGGCGAGGTCGTCGCTGCCGGGCCGCTCGTGCGCGCGCTGCGCGCGCGCCATCCGCGGCTCGACTTCGTGATCACGACCGCGACGCCGACCGGACGGGCGAAAGCGCGCAGCGCCTTCGGCGACGGTGTCGACGTGCGCTATCTGCCCTACGATACGCCGCGCTCGGTCGCGCGCTTCCTCGACCGCGTGCGCCCGACGCTCGGCGTGATCATGGAAACCGAACTCTGGCCGAGCCTGTTCGCGGCATGCTCGCGACGCGGCATCCCGCTGGTCCTCGCGAGCGCGCGGCTCTCCGCGCGCTCGGTCGCGCGCTACCGCCGCGGCGGCGCGCTGTTTCGCGGGCTGTTCGGGCCCGGTGTCGCGATCGCCGCGCAGACCGAAGCGGACGCGGAGCGATTTCGGCGGATCGGCGCGGATCCGGCGCGGACGAGCGTGCTGGGGAACGTGAAGTTCGATATCGAGATCGACCCGATGCTGCCGTCCCGCGCGCAGGCCCTGCGAGCGGGCGATCTGGGTACCCGGCCGATCTGGGTCGCCGGCAGCACCCACGCCGGCGAGGAGCGCGCGGTGCTCGAGGCACATCGTGACGTGCTGCGTGCGGTGCCGGATGCGCTGCTGATCGTGGCGCCGCGGCATCCGCCGCGTTTCGACGCCGTCGCCGCGCTCCTGGATACCGCGGGCTGGCGGTACGCGCGGCGCAGCCGCGGTGGACGCGTTCCGCCGTCGGTCCCGGTGCTGCTGCTCGACACGATCGGGGAACTGCCCCTGTACTACGCGGCCGCGGACGTCGCGTTCGTCGGCGGCAGCCTGGTTCCGGTCGGCGGCCACAACCTGCTCGAACCCGCGGCGGTCGGGGTGCCGGTGCTGACCGGGCCCTCGGTCGACAACGGCCGCGAGGTCGCGGCGTTGTTGATCGCGGCGGGCGCGGCGCGGATGGTCGCCGAGGCCGCCGAGCTCGGGGAACGGGTCGCGCAATGGCTCACCGATCCGGCGGAGCGCGCGCGAGTCGGCGCGATCGCCCGCCAGACGGTCGCCACGCAACGCGGTAGCGTCGCGCGCCTGGTGGAGTGGCTGGACACCTGGCTCGAGCCGGAGGCGGTCGGCGGCGCCGCCGCGCCGCCGCGCTAATAGCGGGGTATCGACGGATCGACGGTGACCGACCAGGTGTCGATCCCGCCGGTCAGATTGAGCACCGTCGCGAAGCCGTGACGCTCGAGGAAGTGCGCGACCGCGAGGCTGCGTACTCCCGCGTGACAGATCACGACGGTGACCGCGTTCCGATCGAGTTCGCCCAAGCGGTCCGCGATCTGTCCCATCGGGATCCGATGATGGTCGCAGGGCACCGGCGCGAACGCGGTCTCCCACGGCTCGCGCACGTCGACGAGCACGACCGGCTCGCCGCGCCGGCGACGTTCGAGGAGTTCCGCCGGCGTGATGCCGGTAACCATCAAAACACGAACGGGTCCGCCGCGGGGGCGCCGATCAACGGTTCGATCACCGTCTCGAACAGGCTCTCGCGGACCCACTCGTCGGCGCCGACCCGGCGCACGAGGATCGCCTCCATCACCGGGGCGGTACCGACCACCGCGAACAAGCGCCCGCCGACCGCCAGCGCACGCTCGAACCGCGCGTCGTACCGAGGCATCGAGCCGGTCAGCGCGATCACGCCGTACTCGCCGAGCGGCGCGGGTGAAAACGCGTCGCGCACTTCGAGTTCGACCGGGGCGAGCGGCAGCGCCGCGAGGGTGGCGCGCGCCTGATCGATGAACTGCGGATGGATGTCGATCGACTTCGTTCGCGCCGCGAGCTTGGACAGGCAGGCGGCCAGGTAGCCCGTGCCCGTGCCGACCTCGAGCGCCGAATCCGCCGGATCGACGTCGAGCGCTTGCAGGATGCGGCCGTGGAGCTTCGGCGCGAGCATCGTTTGGGCGAGCCCGATCGGAATCGGCGCGTCCGCAAACGCGACGTCCCGGTACGGCGCGGGCACGAACGCCTCGCGCGGTATCGCCGCGAGCGCATCGAGCACCCGCGCGTCGAGCACGTCCCAGGTGCGGATCTGTTGATCGACCATCTGTCGTCGGGCGGCTCGTGTATCCATCGGGTTCTCGCTCGCTGCGGAATAGGGCTGTCGATGACGCTGATTATGGTCAATTTACGCAAGCGGCGCCACGGCCTGCGCTATGCTCCGGGACACGATGATTCCCCGGGTGATTCACGGTTCGAGGCACCATTTCAACAGGGACGGGAATCATCGAGCGCGAGGGGCGAATTGAGCTTATCGTCTAGCTGGTTGTGGCTCGCGAGCACGGCGCTCCTCGCCGTCTGGCTCGGCGTGCTGCATGCACGCCGCCGGCGCGAGACCCGCGCGATCGAGGCGATCTCCCAGCGGATCCGTCTGATGACCCAGGATGCCGAGCCCTCGGCCCGGGTCCCGGTCGAGGGCCAGGGCGCCCGCGTCGAGGAACTCGGCGGGGCGGTGAACCAGTTGCTCGAGAACCTGCAGCATCGCGGCGCACGCTCGCACGACCGCGAACAGCTCTTCCAGCGGCTGGTCGAGTCCCTGCACGAGGCGGTCGTCATGACTCGCGAACGCATTTTGTTCGCGAATTCCCGATTCCTGGATCTGCTCGGCACGACTCGCGAGCAGGTGATCGGCCATCCGCTCGCAAGCTTCGTCGCACCGGAATACGTCGATCTCGTCGAGCAGAACCTGTCGCGCCGGCTGGCCGGACAGCCGGCCGCGGAGCGCTACGAGGTCGAGTTGATCGGCGCCCAGGGTCAGGTGACGCGCGTCGAATTGTCGAGCGCGTTGATCGACAACCCGGGCGACCCGGTGCTGCTGCTGACCGCGATCGAGATGTTGCCGGAGGATCGCCAGGGAACGCCGCGTCCGCGGGCGCTCGCAACCCTCGATGCGATGGGACAGGCGGTGCTCACGGTCGATGCGGACGGCCGGATCGACTACGCGAACCAGGCGGCCGCCCTGTTGCTCGGCGCGCCCGCGGACGGCTTGCTCGGCAAGTCCCTGACGGAGGCGGCGGCACTGATCGAGGAGGCGGATCGGCAGGCGATCGCCGATCCGGTGGCCCGGGTGCTCGCGACCGGGCAGCGCCTCGCGGTCGGCAAACGCACGATGCTCGTGCCCACGAGCGGCGCGGCCGAGCGCTCCGTCGAGATCAACGTGGCGCCGTTGCTCGGCGCCGCCGGGGAAACCGCCGGCGCGGTGGTCGTGTTGCACGACGCCAGCGAGTGGCGGGGGCTCACCCGACAGATGAGCTACCAGGCGAGCCACGATGCCCTCACCGGCCTCGTGAACCGGCGCGAGTTCGAACGCCGGCTGCAAGAGGCGATCGATTCGGCGCGCCAAGGCGACGTCACCCATGTGCTCGCGTATCTCGATCTCGATCGCTTCAAGGTCGTCAACGACACCTGCGGACACGCCGCGGGCGACAACCTGCTGCGCGAGGTCGCCACGCTGATCAAGGAGGCGGTGCGCGACTCCGATACGGTCGGCCGCATCGGCGGCGACGAGTTCGCGCTGCTGCTCGTCGGGTGCCCGCTCGAGAAGGCGCGGCAGATCGCCGACGACGTCGTGCGCTCGGTGGACGACCACCGGTTCGTGCGACTCGACAAGATCTTCAACATCGGCGTCAGCGTCGGCCTGGTCGAAATCGGCCGCGACGCGACCACGATCGAGGACGTGCTGAACGCCGCGGATTCGGCCTGCTACATCGCGAAGAAGCAGGGGGCCGTGAAGGTGCACGTGTATTCCGCGCGCGAGGAAGCCTCGGCCCGCCACAGCGGCGAGATCCAATGGCTCCAGGTGCTGCAGCATGCGCTGCGGCACGACGCGTTCGAGCTCTACTTCCAGCCGATCGAGCACGCGCAGCGCGACAGCGTGCGCGGGCCCGCGCTCGAGGTGCTGCTGCGGCTGCGTCCGGGCGGCAAGACGAACGCCCCGCCGGCGGAGTTCATCCGGGCGGCCGAGCGCTATCGCTTGATGCCTCACGTCGACCGCTGGGTCGTGCAGGCGGTGCTGTCGGCGCTCGGGCGCGGCGCCCTGCGGTTGCCGCCGGGACGGAGCGTCGCGATCAACATCGCCGGCCAGACCCTCGGCGACGCCGGCTTCCTCGAATTCGTCGTCGACTGCTTCGATCACACCGGCGCGGCGCCGGGCGACCTCTGCTTCGAGGTCACCGAGAGCGCGGTCGTCGCGAACCTCGATCATGCGCGGCGCTTCGTCGAGGTGTTGCACGGCATGGGCTGCGAGTTCGCGCTCGACGACTTCGGCAGCGGATTGAGCTCGTTCGCGAATCTGCGCACGCTGCCGATGAACTACCTGAAGATCGACGGATCCTTCATTCGCAATCTCGCGAACGATGCGGTCAATCAAGCGATGGTCGCCGCGATGGTCGATCTGTCGCGATCGCTCAATTTCCGGGTGGTCGCGGAGCAGGTCGAGGACCAGGGCTCGCTGGATGCGGTCAAGCGGATGGGGATCGACTTCGTCCAGGGCTTCGCGATCGGGCGGCCCCAGCCGCTCGCGATGGCCCCGATCCCGGGCTGACCGCCGCCATAACCGGCCGGCAGCCCGGCATAACGACTGGCTATTGTGCAAGTCGCCTAGCCAAGAGCGAAAATCCCTGCTTTCATGGCATGCGCTGCCACCGTCGGTGCGGCGTCACGAGGTGCAACATGCAGATTTTCGAGGACAACACCCGATCCATCGGCCGCACGCCGCTGGTGCGCATCAACCGCTTGACCGCCGGCGCGGGCGCAACGGTCCTGGCGAAGATCGAGGGGCGCAACCCCGCGTACTCGGTCAAGTGCCGGATCGGCGCCGCGATGGTCTGGGACGCGGAGGCGCGCGGCGTGCTGAAGCCCGGCATGGCGATCGTCGAGGCGACCAGCGGCAACACGGGCATCGCGCTCGCGTTCGCGGCGGCGGCGCGTGGCTACGGTTGCGTGCTGACGATGCCCGAGACGATGAGCATGGAGCGTCGCAAGGTACTGGTCGCCCTCGGCGCGCGCCTGATCCTCACACCGGGCGCGAAGGGGATGAAGGGCGCGATCGCGAAGGCCGAGGAACTCGCGGCCGCGGATCCGCAGAAATACCTGTTGATGCGGCAATTCGACAATCCGGCCAATCCGGGCATTCATGAGACGACGACCGGCCCGGAAATCTGGGCGGACACCGACGGGCAGATCGACGTGCTGGTGTCGGGTGTCGGCACCGGCGGGACGCTGACCGGCGTCTCGCGGTACATCAAGACGACGCGCGGCAAGCCGATCCTCACCGTCGCGGTCGAGCCGGCGCTGTCGCCGGTGATCAGCCAGACGCTCGCCGGCCAGCCGCTCACGCCCGCGCCCCACAAGATCCAGGGGCTCGGCGCCGGCTTCATTCCGCGCAACCTCGATCTCAGCCTGGTCGATCGCGCCGAACTGGTCAGCAACGAGGACGCGATCGCGGTCGCTCGTCGTCTCGCCCGCGAGGAGGGGATCCTGTGCGGCATCTCCTGCGGCGCCGCGATGGTGGCCGCGCTGCGGCTCGCGCACGAGCCCGCGCAGCGCGGCAAGACGATCGTCGCGGTCCTCCCGGATGCCGGCGAGCGGTATCTGTCCGGCGCACTGTTCGAAGGTCTGTTCGACGAGGTCGAGAAAATGCAGGCGGTCGGCTGAAGGGAGCGGCACCGATGACGGGCCCGGAGAGGACACCACAGGCGACTCGGGGGCGCGTGACCGAGGCGCTGCTCCGCGCGTTCCGCGCCGATCCGCGCGGGGTCTGCGTGTCGAAGCACTATCTGCCCTCGCGCGATGCGATCCTGGAGATACTCGAGACGATCCTCGACCTGCTGTATCCCGGGTACTTCGGCCCACGCGGGCCGGACCACGAGAACCTCGGGACACGCGTCGGGGAGATCCTCGAGCGACTCGCGCCGATGCTCGAGCGCGAGCTCGAACAGTGTCTTTGCTACGGCCGAGAGCGCGACGCGGGTGACGGGGGGGCGCCGTCGGGGGGCGAGTGCGCGCCGCGCGCCCGGCAGTTGACCCAGGCGTTCCTCGCGCGGCTCCCGGCGATTCGCGCGATGCTGGTCCAGGACGTGCAGGCCGCGTACGACGGCGACCCGGCGGCGACGTGCCTCGACGAGATCATCCTCGCCTACCCGGGCGTGCTCGCGGTCAGCGTCTACCGGATCGCTCACGAACTGCACACCCTCGGCGTGCCGATGATCGCGCGGATCATGACCGAGTGGGCCCACTCGCGGACCGGATGCGACATCCATCCCGGCGCCCGCATCGGTGCCGAGTTCTTCATCGACCATGCCACCGGCGTCGTCATCGGCGAGACGACCGAGATCGGCGCGCGCGTGAAGCTCTATCAAGGCGTCACGCTCGGCGCGCTGTCGTTCCCGCGCGATTCCGACGGTCAGATCATCCGCGGCCGCAAGCGCCATCCGACGGTCGAGGACGGCGTGACGCTCTATGCGAACGCGACCGTGCTCGGCGGCGGCACGGTGGTCGGCGCCGACAGCGTGATCGGCGGCTCGGTATTCCTCGCGCACAGCGTCCCGCCGCGGTCGCGCGTGTCGTTGAAGGAACCGGAATTGCGGGTCGCGGTTCGCGACCCGGAGTTGCCCGCGGACGCGGCGTTCTTCGATATCTGAGGCGGCGCCACCCGCGACCGCGGGCGGCGAAGGCCGGGCAAGTCGAGACGCGCGGGACGTTGCCGTCCCGCGCGTACGGTCCTCAGAACATCCGGCCGAGCAGCGGCACCATCAGCAATGCGACGATGTTGATGATCTTGATCAGCGGATTGATCGCCGGACCCGCCGTGTCCTTGTACGGGTCGCCGACGGTGTCGCCGGTCACCGCGGCCTTGTGCGCGTCCGAGCCCTTGCCGCCGTAGTTGCCTTCCTCGATGTACTTCTTCGCGTTGTCCCAGGCGCCGCCGCCGGTCGTCATCGAGATCGCGACGAACAGGCCGGTCACGATCGTCCCGATCAGCAGGCCGCCGAGCGCCTGGATGCCCGCGCCGGGCGACATCAACTCGTTCACGACCAGCACGAGCGCGATCGGCACGACGATCGGCAGCAGCGAGGGCACGATCATTTCCTTGATCGCGGCCTTCGTCAGCATGTCGACGGCGCGCGAATAGTCCGGCTTCGCGGTGCCTTCCATGATGCCCTTGATCTCGCGGAACTGGCGGCGCACTTCCTCGACGACCGCGCCGGCCGCGCGGCCGACCGCCTCCATCGCCATCGCGCCGAACAGGTACGGCACCAGGCCGCCGACGAACAGGCCGATGATCACCGCGGGGGACGACAGGTCGAACCGGGTCTGGTGGCCCAGGGTCTCCTGGAGTTTGTGGGTATAGTCGGCGAACAGCACGAGCGCGGCGAGCCCGGCCGAACCGATCGCGTAGCCCTTGGTCACCGCCTTCGTGGTGTTGCCGACCGCGTCGAGCGGATCGGTGATGTCGCGCACCTTCTTGTCGAGACCCGCCATCTCCGCGATGCCGCCCGCGTTGTCGGTGATCGGGCCGTAGGCGTCCAGCGCGACGATCATTCCGGTCATCGACAGCATCGCGGTCGCGGCGATCGCGATGCCGTACAGGCCCGCGAGCTGATGCGCGGCCCAGATGCTGAGGCAGATGGCGAGCACCGGCAGCGCGCTGGCCTTCATCGATACGCCGAGACCGGCGATGATGTTGGTCGCGTGGCCGGTCTGCGACGCCTTCGCGATGTGCCGCACCGGCGAATACTCGGTGGCCGTGTAGTACTCCGTGATCACGATCATCGCGGCGGTCAAGCCGAGGCCGACGAGCGTGCACAGCCAGATCGCCATCGCGTGATCGCCCATGATCGCGCGCGAGACGAAGTAGAACGCGATCGCCGAGAGCACGCCGGACACGATCACGCCCTTGTACAGCGCGTTCATGATCTTGCCGCCTTCCTTGGCTTTCACGAAGAACGTGCCGACGATCGACGAGACGATCGAGATCGCGCCGAGCAGCAGCGGGAACAGTATCGCCTTCTCGCCGAGGTTGACCATCACCAGGCCGCCGAGCAGCATCGTCGCGACCAGCGTGACCGCGTAGGTCTCGAACAGGTCCGCGGCCATACCGGCGCAGTCGCCGACGTTGTCCCCGACGTTGTCGGCGATCACCGCGGGGTTGCGCGGGTCGTCCTCCGGAATTCCCGCCTCGACCTTGCCGACCAGGTCGGCGCCGACGTCGGCGCCCTTGGTGAAGATGCCGCCGCCGAGACGCGCGAAGATCGAGATCAGCGAACCGCCGAACGCGAGGCCGACCAGCGAGCGGAGCGCGGCGTCCGGATCACCGAGCACCTGGCGCATCGCGAGATAGTAGCCCGCGACGCCGAGGAGCCCGAGTCCCACGACCAGCATGCCGGTGATCGCACCGCCGCGGAACGCGACCTTGAGCGCCGCGTTGATCCCGTGGTTCGCCGCTTGCGCGGTGCGCACGTTCGCGCGCACCGAGATGAACATGCCGGTGTAGCCCGCGGATCCGGAGAGCAGCGCGCCGACCGCGAAGCCGCCGGCCGTCGGCCAGCCGAGCGTCACGCCCAGCACGACGAACAGGATCGCGCCGACCAGCGCGATCGTCGAATATTGACGGTTCAGGTACGCGCGTGCTCCGGCCTGGATCGCCGCGGCGATCTCCTGCATTCGTGCGTTGCCCGCGGGCTGCGCGAGGATCCAACGCACCGAAAACAAGCCATACAGGATCGCGATCACACCGGCTGCGATGGCCAGCCAAAGCGCATTGTCGAGGTTCATGAATCCGTCTCCGTCTGCTGATCAGCGTCTTGGTTTTTCTCGAAAATCCCGAAAATTCGTCGGCGCAAGGGGCCGCGACTATAGCACGAAGGGTTTGTTCAGCCGCTTGCGCACCCGCGCTCCCTTGATTTCGACATAGTCCGGCAGGCCGTCGCGGTACGGTGGGTAATCCTCGCCCTCGATCAGCGGCGCGAGATACCGTCGGCACGCCGCGGTGATCCCGAAACCGTCGGCGCTGATGAAGTTGCGCGGCACCTTCTTTTCCTTGTTCGCGATCGCGCTGAGCGGCGCCTCGCCGATCGTCCACCGGTAGGGTTTCGAGGAACGGCGCACGATCACCGGCAGCACGGCGTCCTTGCCCGCGAGCGCGAACTCCACTGCGGCCTTGCCGACCGCGTACGCCTGTTCGACGTCGACCGCGGAGACGATGTGACGGGCCGAGCGCTGCAGGTAGTCGGCGACCGCCCAGTGGAACTTCAGGCCGAGCGCGCTGCGAGTGATCTCGGCGATCCGCGGTCCGACGCCGCCGAGCTGCGCGTGACCGAACGCGTCCTTCGTGCCGGCCTCGGCGAGGAACCCACCGGCCGCATCGCGCAAACCCTCGGACACGACGATCACGCAGTAGCCGCGCCGCTCGACCGTCGCCTTGACCTTCGCGAGGAATTTGTCGCGGTCGAACGCGATCTCCGGGAACAGGATCACGTGCGGCGCGTCGGCGGCGCTACGCCCGGCGAGCCCGCTCGCGGCCGCGATCCAGCCGGCGTGCCGGCCCATGACCTCGAGCACGAAGATCTTCGTCGAGGTCCGGGCCATCGACGCGATGTCGAGCGCGGCTTCGCGGGTCGAGACCGCGACGTACTTCGCCGCCGAGCCGAAACCGGGACAACAATCGGTGATCGGCAGGTCGTTGTCGACCGTCTTCGGAATGCCGATGCACGTCAGCGGATAGCCCATCGAGCGGCCGATCTCGGACACCTTTTGCGCGGTGTCCATCGAGTCGTTGCCGCCGTTGTAGAAGAAGTAGCCGATGTCGTGCGCGCGGAACACCTCGATCAGGCGCACGTACTCGGCCCTGTTGCGTTCGATGCTCGCGAGCTTGTAGCGCGCCGAGCCGAAGGCGCCGCCGGGGGTGTGCCGCAGCGCGCGGATGTCCGCCGCGCTCTCCTGGCTGGTGTCGATCAGGTCCTCGTGCAACGCGCCGAGGATCCCGTGACGTCCCGCGTACACGGTGCCGATCTGCCGCCGATGCGCCCGTGCCGTTTCGATCACGCCGCACGCGGACGCGTTGATCACCGCCGAGACACCGCCGGATTGTGCGTAGAACGCGTTCCTTGGGCCGGAACGCCCGGTCTTTGCCGCCGCCATCGTTCCCTTTTCCGGTCGAGTCGCCAAAGACCGAAGGATAGCCGATTGCGGCCGTCGCAGCACGGGTCACACCGCGGCCCGACGGCGGCCGCGGGTGTCATCGAGGTTCGCCGGCCGCTCCGAGGCGCCGCGCATCCGGCGCCTCGGAGGGGGGAGGCCTCAGCGGTCCTGGCGTCGGCCGCGGCGGGCGGCCGCGAGCGTCAGCAAGCCGAGACCGGCCCCGAGCAGCGCGATCGAGCTCGGCTCGGGCACGCCGGTCGGTGGCGGGGCCACGTGACCGTTACGCACCTCGAACAGGAACTGTCCGGGCGTTCCGTCGTTGGTTGCGGTCTGCAACGCGTGCGAACCGCCGTCGATCAGCGATCCGCAAACGCCCGAGCCCGGCAACTGATAGTACGTGCCCGCGTTCCCCGAGCCGTTCGAATAGCCCGCGACCGCGCAGGATCCGCCGAGCCCGTCGTGGCCGCCGCTCGCGTCACCGGTCTCCCATTGCATCGACCCATAGTTGAAATAGATGTCGAAGTTGCCGGCGCCGGTGTCGCTGCGATTCACCAGCAGCAGCTGGAAGGTATTGAGTTTGTCGGTGGCGGCATCGTAGTAACCGACGCCCGGCCAGTTCACGCCGAATGCGCTCATCCCGTCGAAGGTGCCGGTGCCGTAGCTCACGATGCCGCTCCCGGGGCCGCGCGTGTCGACGTCCCCGAAGAACGGCGCAATGACCGGATTGTTGAGCACACTGGTGAGCCCGAACGGCGTATAGGTGGACATCGAGCCGTCGAACGTGACGTTGCCGTTGTTGTTCACCCACAATCCGTTGTAGGTCGTGCCGTAGAAATTCATCGAAAATGCCGACAGCGGCGATGGAAACAGCGCCGCGTTGAAAGCCACGAAGCTCGTGGATCCGTCGTCGTTCGCGGGCAAGGTGTAGGTATTGAAGCCCGCGACGATCGGGCTCGATGCGAGCGCGGGCACGAGCATCGTCAAACCGAGTACCCACCCGGCGGCGTTCAGCGCTAGGTGCCGGTACCTTGATATCTCATCCATGACATCCTCCTGTCACTTGAACCTACGCGCGAGATCATCGCGCGGCATTTCTTGTTGAAAACTCCGTCGGTTCGATCGATGCATACGCGGTGCCAATCGCGCTCACGATTGAATTCCCAGGATATTGCATCGCAATATCGACCGGGCCTCGCAGATTCTGTAAAGAAAGTCGACAGTGGGAGCGCCGATCCGGCGCGGCAGCGACGCTTCCGGCCGGTGGCGGGGGTCGTGGATCGACGCCGGTTTGACGCTCGGGTTCCGCACCGGTACGTTAGCGCCCTTTGAATTCGCTGAACTAGAAAAAATCATGCGTATCGTCTTGCTCGGCGCGCCGGGATCTGGGAAGGGCACGCAGTCGCAACTATTGGTCGAAGCCTACCGGGTACCGCAGATCTCGACGGGCGATTTGCTGCGCGAGGCCGTCGCTCGGCGGACGGATCTCGGGGTGCGCGCGAAGGCGGCGATGGACCAGGGGCGACTGGTCGACGATGCGATCGTGCTCGAGATGATCCGCGAGCGGCTCGCGCGGCCGGACACGGCCACGGGGTTCATTCTCGACGGGTTCCCGCGCAACATCCCGCAGGCGGTCGCGCTCGAGAAGCTGCTCGCGGACCTCGGGCAGCCGCTCGACGCGGTCGTGCTGATGAACCTGGACCTCGGCGTCTTGTTCAAGCGCCTCACCGGCCGGCGCACCTGCGCCGACTGTGGTCGGGTGTTCAACATCCTGACCTCGCCCCCGGGGACGCCGCCGCACTGCACGCGCTGCGATGACCACCCGACACTCGTGCAGCGGCCGGACGACTGCGAGAGCGTGATCGGCAAGCGGCTCGAGGTCTACGAAGCGCAAACCAAGCCGCTGATCCAGCACTATTCCGACAACGGCCTGCTGCGCGTCGTCGAGGCGGATGCGGAGATCGCGAGCGTGTTTCGGGAGCTGCACCGAGTGATCGACGCCGCCGTCGAACGGAATCGGCGCGCGCGGGCCGGCTGAACCCGGAGCGCGTGACGTCCGCGCTATTCGAGCGCCGCGAGCAGCCGCTCGCCGATCACCGCACGCCGCCAGCCGCGCAACGCGCCGATCTCCCGCGTCCCGGTCGCGAGCGCCTTGATCTGGCCGCGGGTCGCGAGCACCTCGGCGCTCACGCCGAGTTCGGCGGCGCGCGAATCGAGCACCCTGGCCATGCGCTCGATCGCGGCCCGCTCCGCGTCGCTCGGCCGCGCGGCGCGCGCGGGTTCATCGTCGGCGTCGCCGGTCGTCGCCGTATCGCGCAGCGTCGCGAGCAAGCCCTCGGCGAACTTCGCCGCGTACGGGGACGGCATCGACCGGATCCGCGCGAGTTCGTCGCGATCGGCCGGCGCCGCCTCGGCGACCTCGTAGATCGCCGCGTCCGGCAGGATCCACGCGCGCGGGAGATTGCGTTGCTGCGCGGTCCGCTCGCGCCAGGCGGCGAGCGCCCTCGCGCGGCCGCGTGCGCGCGGCTCGAGCCGGGCGATCGCGCCGAGGCGCTCCCAGGCCGACTCGGGATCGGATTCGTAGAGCCGCGGATCCGCGAGCGCCGCGCAGTCCTCGCGCACCCAGTCCTCGCGGCCGAGCTCACGCACCCGCTGCTCGAGCAGCGCGGCGATCTCCTCGAGGTAGCGGACGTCGTCCGCGGCGTAGGAGAGCTGCTCGCGCGACAGCGGCCGCCGCGACCAATCGGTGCGCGTGTGCGCCTTGTCGAGGCTCACGCCGAGGAGCGTCCGCACGAGCTCCGCGTAGCCGATCTGCGGCTTCAATCCGGCACAAGCGGCCGCGATCTGCGTGTCGAACACCGGGGCGGCGACGCGGCCGACCGCGTGGCGCAGCGCTTCGAGGTCCTGGCGCGCGGCGTGCGCGAGCTTGCGCACCGCGGGCGCCTCGAGCAGCGGTGCGAGCGGATCGAGCGGCAGCGCGAGCGTGTCGACGCACCAGATCCCGCGATCGGCCGCGACCTGCAGCAGGCACAAGCGCGGGAAGAAGGTGCGCTCGCGCAGGAACTCCGTGTCGATGGCGACGCGATCGGCCGTCCGCAGCTGCCGCGCGAGCTCGTCGAGACCGTGTTCGTCGTGGATCCAAATCGGGTCGGGCACTGTCAGGCTCCGCGTGTACAATCCAGCCGGCGCGTTCGAAGCGAAATTATGAACGAATCGGCTGCGGAAAACTGACGATGCACGTGCACATCCTGGGCATCGGCGGAACGTTCATGGGCGGCGTCGCCGCGATCGCCCGCGAGGCGGGCTTTCGCGTGACCGGCTCGGACCGCAACCTGTATCCGCCGATGAGCACGCAGCTCGCGGCGCTCGGCATCGAGGTGATCGAAGGGTACGAGGCCGGGCAGCTCGACCTGAATCCGGACGTCGTCGTCGTCGGGAATGCGCTCAGCCGGGGCACGCCGGTCGTCGAGGCGATGCTCGATCGCGGGCTCCGTTACGCGTCCGGCCCCGAATGGCTCGCCGAGCACGTGCTGCGGTCACGTCACGTGATCGCGGTCGCAGGCACCCACGGCAAGACGACGACGACCGGCATGTTGAGCTGGATCCTCGAGTCCGCGGGCCTCGCGCCCGGTTTCCTGATCGGCGGCGTGCCGGAGAATTTCACCGTGACCGCGCGGCTCGGCGCGGCGCCGTATTTCGTGATCGAGGCCGACGAGTACGACACCGCGTTCTTCGACAAACGCGCCAAATTCGTGCATTACCGCCCCCGGACCGCGCTGCTGAACAACCTCGAGTTCGACCACGCCGACATCTACCCCGACCTCGCCGCGATCGAGCGGCAGTTCAATCAACTGCTGCGCACGGTCCCGCACGCGGGTCGCGTGATCGTCAACGGCGAGGATCAGGCGCTCGCCAACGTGCTCGCCGCCGGTTGCTGGACGCCGCGGGAGACCTTCGCGATCGACGTCCCAGGCAGCGACTGGACGGCGCGCATCGATCGCGGCAGCGCCTTCGATCGCTTCGAGATCCTCCGGCGCGGCGCGCCGGTCGGGCGCGTCGAGTGGCCGCTGATCGGCCGGCACAACGTGCAGAACGCGCTGGCCGCGGTCGCGGCGGCGGAACACGCCGGCGTCGCGCCGGCGCGCGCGGCCGAAGCCCTGTGCACGTTCCGGGGCATCCGGCGCCGGATGCAGGTGCGCGGGATCGCGGGCGGGGTCACCGTGTACGACGACTTCGCGCATCATCCGACCGCGATCGCGTCCACGCTCGCGGGGCTGCGGGCCCGGGTCGGCGGCGCCCGGATCGTCGCGGTACTGGAGCCTCGCTCCAACACGATGAAGCTCGGGACGCACCGCGACGCGCTCGCCGCGGCCGTCTCGGCGGCCGACGAAGCCTGGTTCCTGACGCCGCCGAACCTCGGTTGGGATCTGCGCGAAGCGGTCGCCTCGCTCGGCGACCGGGCGCACGTCGCCGCGACCGTCGACGATCTCGCCGACCGCCTCGTGCGCGCTGCGCGCCCGGGCGATCACTGGTTGATCATGAGTAACGGCGGCTTCGGCGGGCTGCACGAGCGGGTGCTGCGGCTGCTCGACTCGACGCGAACGGGACCCAGAACGCGCGAGTGATCCACAGCGCGGCGGCGATCGCGAAGCCCCAGGGCAGCACCCAGTAGCCGAGGATCCCGTCGAATCGACCGACCCAGATCGACGACAGCGTCGCCGCGTCGCGCACGGTCGCGAGTTGCAGCATCCGCAGCACGACGACCCAGCCCGCGTGCAGGCCGATCCCGACCGCGTTGTTGCCGGTCAGGATCCGCGTCATGCTGAGGATCAAGCCGACGACGAGCCACGACAGGAACGAATCGAGCACCGCCGTCGGGTGCGACAGCGGCACGAACGAGCGCGACAGCAGCACGAAGCCGCTGCGCCACGCGAGTTCGTTGGCCGGGATGCTCGCCTTCGCGAAGAAGTGCAGCACCGCGAACACCGGTGCGGTCAACAGCGCGCCCGCCCACGGGCCGGATTCGCGCTCGATCGCCGTTTGCATCGCGCCGCGCATCACCGTTTCCTCGATCAACGCGACCGCCACGCCGGAGGCCAGGCCGGTCAGGAAGATCCGCGCGAGGCTGCCCGCGGACGGCGTGAATCCGGGTGCGATCGCCCGCAGGTTCGCCTCGAGCAGGAACGCCGCGCCCAGCGCCGCGGTCGCGATGCCGACCGCGCCCCACAGCAGCGCTTGCACGACGAAGCGTCGCCGCGGCAGGCCGAAGCCGAAATCGGCGCGCTCGCGCAGATCGAGCCGGCGGCACAGCCAGACGAGCTCGCCCGCGAGCACCAACATCGCAACGCGCTCGGCGACCCGGTGGAACGCCCAGTGACCGATCCCGCCGACGAGCCAGTACGCCGGATAGGCGAGGCAGGCGCCGACCAGCAGCGCGAGCACGATCACCGCGACGAAGGCCGCGAACGCGCGCATCGCTAGGCGACCGATCCGGGAACGGGCGCCCCGTCCGCGGCGACGGCCGCGAACGCGTGCTCCGCGGCGGCGATCGTCGCGTCGAGGTCCGCGGGCGTATGGGCGGCGGAGACGAAGCCCGCCTCGAACGCCGACGGAGCGAGGTACACCCCGGCCGCGAGCATCCGGTGGAAGAAGCGCGCGTAGCGCCGCGTGTCGCAGGCCGCGACCTTCGCGTACGAGTCGACCCGGGATTCCTCGGTGAAGAACACCCCGAACATCCCGCACACGTGATTGGCCGCGAGCGGCACGCCGGCGCGCCGCGCCGCCGCCGCGAGCCGCTCGACGAGCGCCGTGGTCGTCGCCGCGAGGCGCGCATGGAAGCCCGGCGCCGAGATCGCCTCGAGCGTCGCGAGACCCGCGGCCATCGAGACCGGATTGCCCGACAGCGTTCCAGCCTGATAGACGGGCCCGAGCGGCGCGAGCCGGCGCATCACGTCGCGCCGGCCGCCGAACGCGCCGACCGGCATGCCACCGCCGATGATCTTGCCGAGGGTCGTGAGGTCCGGTCGGATGCCGTACACGGCCTGGGCGCCGCCGAGCGCGACGCGGAATCCGGTCATCACCTCGTCGAAGATCAGCAAGGCGCCGCTGCGGTCGCACTCGGCGCGCAGCGTCTCGAGGAAGCCCGCGACCGGCGGAACGCAGCTCATGTTGCCTGCGACCGGTTCGACGATCACGCACGCGACCGAGTCGCCGATCGCCCGGAACGCGTCGCGCACCGCGTCCGGGTCGTTGTAGGCGAGCGTGACCGTGTGCTTCGCGAGGTCCGCCGGTACGCCCGGCGAGGAGGGTACGCCGAGCGTGAGCGCGCCGGAGCCCGCCTTGATCAACAAAGAATCGGAGTGGCCGTGATAGCAGCCCTCGAATTTCACGATCGTCTCGCGTCCGGTGAAGCCGCGCGCGAGGCGGATCGCGCTCATCGTCGCCTCGGTGCCCGAACTGACGAACCGCAGCATCTCGATCGCCGGCATCGTCTCGACGACCTTGCGCGCGAGCCGCGTCTCGAGCTCCGTCGGTGCGCCGAAGCTCAATCCATCCGCGGCCGCCCGCTGCACGGCGGCGACGACCGCCGGGTACGCGTGGCCGAGGATCGCGGGGCCCCAGGAGCCGACGTAATCGATGAACTCGCGACCGTCCGCGGCGAACGCGCGCGACCCGGCCGCGCGACGGAAGAACACCGGCTCGCCGCCGACGCCGCGGAACGCGCGCACCGGTGAATTCACGCCACCGGGAATGTATTCGCAGGCTTCTTCGTACAGGCTCACCGGACGTCTCCTCGCGATCGATCGATCGCGGGGGATTCTAAATCGTCTCAGTGATCCGCGTCTCGCCGGCGAGCGGCGGTCGCCGCGGCAGCTCGAGCACCACCTGCAGGCCGCCGTCGGGGCGGTTGCTCGCGCGCGCGCCGCCGCCGTGCGCGCGCAGCACCTGCGCGGTGATCGCGAGACCGATGCCTTCGCCGCCGCTGTCGCGGTCGCGGGACTCCGCCACCCGGTAGAACGGCTCGAAGATGCGCGACAGGTCCGCGGGCGGGACGCCGGGGCCGCGATCGCGGATCGAGATCCGCGCGCCGTCCCCGAGCGCGTGCAGCTCGACGTCCACCGCCGCGCCCTCGGGACTGTAGCGGACCGCGTTGCGCAGCACGTTCTCGACCGCACTGCGCACGAGCTCGCGGTTCGCGGCCACCTCGATCGGGGCGCCGACCGAGAGCTGGACCGCGCTCCGCTTCGCCGCCGCCTCGTAGTTCGCGTCGCGCACGATCTCCCCGAGCAGCTCACCGAGCTCGACCGGCTCCAGGTCGAGGCGCGGCGAGTCGCCCTGCAAGCGCGCGAGCTTCAGCACCTGGCCGATCAACGCGTCGAGCCGCTCGATCTCGCGCTCCATCCGGTCGATCTGGCGCGCCGAATCCGGCGGCGAGCGGCGCGCGAGTGCGACCGCGACCCGCATCCTGGCGAGCGGCGACCGCAGCTCGTGCGAGATGTCGCGCAGCAATCGGGTCCGTGCCGCGCGGGTCGCGCGCAGCTGGTCGGCCATGGCGTCGAACTCGCGCGCGAGGACCGCGAGCTCGTCGCGCCGGCCGTCGAGGCCGACGCTGACGCGCACCGCGAGGTTCTCCGAGGCGAGCGCCCGTGCGCCTTCCTGCATGCGCCGGATCGGCGCCGTCAGGTGGCGCGCGAGCCAGCCGCTCGCGATCGCGCTCACGATCAACGCGATCGCGAGGACCGCCGGTGGAATGCCGGGGAGCGAGAACGCGCCGAACAGCATCGAGCGCCGCGGGACCACGAGGATCGCGTACGTGGCGCCGTCCGCGGCGACCAGCTTGGGCCAGGGGCGCATCGGTTGCAGCGCGATCCCGCGCGCGCGGTCGTGCGCGGCGAGCTGGGCGGCGCGATGGCCGTGTTGCAACCGTCGCACCGCGGGCGGGGACAGCGGGCGGCCGAGGATGTCCGCCCCGTCCGCGCCGACGATGAACAGGTCGTGTCCCGGGACGCGATGCTCGTTCGCCGCGAGCCACGCGCGCAGGTGCGCGAGTCCGCCGGTGGCGAGCGCATCGGCTGCGGCGATCGCGACCGGCGCATGCCGTTGCCACTCGTGCGACTCGAATTCCCGCGTCGCGATCGCATCGGTCACCGCGATGCTGCCGCCGGCGATGATCGCCATCGACAGCCAGAACAGCACGAAGATCCGGACGAACATCCTAGTCTTCCGCGACCGTCAGCATGTAGCCGGAGCCGCGCACGTTGCGGATCCCGGGGTTCGTGCGCTTCTCGAGGTCGAGCTTGCGGCGCAGGTTGCTGATGTGCGTGTCGATGCTGCGATCGTAAGGCACCAGCTTGCGGCCGAGCGCCTGCTCGGTCAGCGCTTCGCGCGAGATCACCTGTCCCGAGGAGCGCATCAGCAGCTCCAGCACGCGGAACTCCGCGCCCGTCAGCGGCACGGGCTGGCCCCCGACGCGCACCTGATGCGTTCCCGCGTGCAGCGAGATCGGCCCCACTTCGAGCACGTCGGGCGCGCCCGGGCGCGGTACGCGCAGTGCCGAACGACGCAGGATCGCGCGCAGGCGGGCGATGAGCTCGCGCGGGTTGAACGGTTTGCCGAGATAATCGTCGGCGCCGAGTTCGAGGCCGACGATGCGGTCGACGTCGTCGCCTCGCGCGGTCAGCATCAGGATCGGCGTCGGGTGCGCCGCGCCGAGTTCGCGCAGCACGTCGAAGCCGCTCACGCTCGGCAGCATCACGTCGAGGATCACGATGTCGAAATCGCCGCCACCGAGCGCGCGCAAGGCCTCGCCGCCGTCGTGTACGCTGGTCACGTCGAATCGCTCGCCGCTCAGATACTCGGTGAGCATCTGGCACAGTTCCCGATCGTCGTCCACGAGCAGCACGCGTGCGACGCCGTTCTCGCCCGAAATCGTGCCGCTCGCATTCATGTCGCGTCCAAACCTCCGGCGTCGCCCGACCCTCGCCCGCATACTCTGGCACAGCCCGGGCCGCCGGGAACCGAGTCCCTGGTTCGGATTCACAAAACTTTGCACTGCGGCCCGCGCGTCCGGTCCGGCATTCACAGAACTTTGCCGATCCTTGCGCGGCCGACGACACTCGTTCACGCAGCCAGCGCCTAGACTTCCGCCCGAACGTCGAACGACCGACGCACAGGAGGATCGCAGCATGCAGAACCCGAATCGTATGGCACGAGCGGCCGGGGCGATCGCGCTCGCCGCGATGACGCTCACCGTCGCCGCGCCGCGCGCCGCGCGGGCGGCGGCGGAGGCCGCGGTACCGCCGGCACCGACGAGCGACGGCGGCGCGCCGCCGGCCGGGAGGCCGCCGATCGGCCCCGGTCCGTGGATGCCCGGCCCGTGGATGCGCGGACCGTGGAGGCACGGGGGACGGGACGCGCGCGGCGCCACCGAATGGATCGTGATCCAGCGCCCCCTCGGAGCGGGTGCGGCCCCTTGGCATCGGGCGCCGCCGTGGCGCCGGATCGCGCGCCGGCTGCAACTGACCGCGGCGCAGCGCGAGTCCGCGCGAGCGATCTGGCGCAACGGACGCGAGACGCTGCGTCGATTCGACGAGCAGATGCGCGCGAACCAGGCGCAACTGCGCGCCACCACCCCCGCGGCGCCGAACTACGCGGCGTTGCTCGCGCGCGTGAGCCACGCGAACGGCGAGCTGTTCGCGCAGCGACTGATGCTCCACGGCGAGATGCGCGCGAAATTCTACCGCTTGCTCACGCCGGCGCAGCAGGCGACGCTCGCGCGCTGGAAAGCGCGACGGATGGCCATGCGACGCTGCGCCGGGCCCGGCCGCGACGGGGGCCCGCCGGGCGCGCGTTGAGCGCGCGCCGAGCGTCGCGAGCGGTCGCCGCCTAGCCCGCGGCGACCGCCGTGGCGGCGCGCGCGGGCGCCTCGACCCAGTGCACGCGGGACAGGATCCGCCCGTCGGGGTCGAGTTCGAAATGGCGGAACGCCGGCGGGCGATCGTCGATCGCGAAGCGATCGCTCGTCGGCACGAACTGCGCGCCGGTCGACGGGGTGGCGAACAGCCGCACCCGTCCCCGGCGACCGTCGAACGATTGATGGACGTGGCCCCAGGCGATGCCGCGCACGTTCGGGTGCGCGTCGACGATCCGCCAGAACTCCGCCGCATCGCGTAAGCCGATCTCGTCGAGCCAACGGCTGCCCATCGGAACCGGTTGATGGTGCAGGCAGACGAGCGCGTGGCCGGTCGCCCCCGCGAGTTCCTCGTCCAGGCGGGCGAGCTCCGCGTCGCCGAGCCGGCCGCCGACGTCGCCGGCGGTGGAGCTGTCGAGCATCACGATCCGCCAGGCGCCGAGCGACAGCGCGCCGCACAGCCGGAACGGGGCGGTCGCGAGCTCGCGCGCCATCACCGCCGGGTCGTCGTGGTTGCCCGGGATGCAGAGCACCGGCTTCTCGATTGCGCGGCACGCGTCGCGCAGGCGCGCGTAGCCCGACGGGTCGTCCTGGACGAGATCGCCCGTGACCAACAGCGCCGCGTAATCCGGATAGCGCGCGAGGGCCGCATCGAGCACCACGCGCAGGCTCTCGTCGGTCGCGACGCCCCGCAGTTTTCGGTCCGCGCGGCCGTACAGATGCGGATCGGTGATCTGGAGCACGAACATGGCGAAATCCTAACAAGCCGCGCGACCGCCGACGGTGAACTGGATCATAGGCGCGCGCGAATCCGGTGCACATAAGCCGGCGTGGCCACGCGACCGGCCGCTCGCGCCGGCTCGGCGTTGCTGGCGGGGGCCGCATCGGGGACAATGGCGCCCCCGGTCACGTCACGAAACCCGAAGCCTCATGCCCACCCGCCGACAGCTTGCCAACGCGATCCGAGTCTTGGCGATGGACGCCGTGCAGCAGGCGAAGTCCGGGCATCCGGGCGCGCCGATGGGCATGGCGGACATCGCCGAGGTCCTGTGGCGCAGCGTACTGCGCTACAACCCGGCGAACCCCGGCTGGTGGAACCGCGACCGCTTCGTGCTGTCGAACGGGCACGCGTCGATGCTGCTGTACGCGGTGCTGCACCTGACCGGCTACCCGCTCGCGATCGACGATCTGCGCCAGTTTCGCCAACACGGCTCGAAGACCCCGGGACATCCCGAACGGGACCCCGCGATCGGCATCGAGACGACGACCGGGCCGCTCGGGCAGGGGTTCGCGAACGCGGTCGGCATGGCGCTCGCCGAGCGGTCACTCGCCGCGCGGTTCAACCGACCCGGCCACGCGGTCATCGACCACCACACCTACGTGTTCTGCGGCGACGGTTGCCTGATGGAGGGCATCTCGCACGAGGCGGCCTCGTTCGCGGGCACGCAGCGGCTCGGCAAGCTGATCGCCGTCTACGACGACAACGGGATCTCGATCGACGGCAAGGTGCGCGGCTGGTTCGCGGACGACACCGCCGCGCGTTTCGAAGCCTACGGCTGGCACGTGCTGCGAGGCGTGGACGGGCACGACACGGAGGCGATCGAGGCGGCGTTCGCGGCCGCGCGTGCGATCACCGACCGCCCGTCGATCTTGTGCTGTCGCACCGTGATCGGCTGGGGCGCGCCGAACAAGCAGGGCAGCGCGTCGATGCACGGCGAGCCGGTCGGCGCCGCGGAGATCGCAGCCGCGCGCGAACATCTCGGCTGGACCGAACCGCCGTTCGAGATCCCCGCGCCGATCCGCGCGGCCTGGGACATGCGGGCGCCGGGCGCGCGAGCCGAAGCCGAATGGCGCGAGCGCTTCGACGCCTACCGGGCGGCGTTCCCGGAGCTCGCCGCGGAACTCGCGCGGCGCCTCGAGGGCGCGTTGCCCGCCGAATTCGCGGCCGGCGCCGCGGCGCACGTCGCGGCCGCGCAGACCGAAGCGACCGCCGCCGCGACGCGGCAGTCGTCGCAGGCGGCGCTGAACGCGCTCGGCCGCGTGCTACCGGAGCTGCTCGGCGGCTCGGCCGACCTCACGCCGTCGAACGGCACCTTGCGCCGCGACTCGGTCGCGCTCGGGCCCGACCGGCCGGATGGCGATTACGTCCACTTCGGCGTCCGCGAATTCGGGATGTCCGCGATCATGAACGGCATCGCGGCCCACGGCGGCTTCATTCCGTACGGCGGCACCTTCCTCGTGTTCTCGGACTACGCCCGCAACGCGGTACGCATGTCCGCGCTGATGCGCCTCGGCGTCGTCTACGTGTACACGCACGACTCGATCGGGCTCGGCGAGGACGGCCCGACGCATCAGCCGATCGAACACGTCGCGAGCTTGCGCATCATCCCGCAGCTCGAGCTGTGGCGGCCCTGCGATGCGGCGGAGACCGCGGTCGCGTGGCGCGCCGCGATCGAGAGCCGTACGGCCCCGACCTGCCTCGTGCTCACCCGCCAGGCGGTTCCGCCTCAGCCGCGCAGCAGTGCGCAGCTCGCCGCGGTCGTGCGCGGCGGCTACGTGCTGATCGATTCGGATGGGCCGCCGGAGGCGATCGTGATCGCGACCGGCTCCGAGGTCGCGATCGCCGCCGACGCGGTGCGCGCGGTCGCCGCGAGCGGCCGCCGCGTGCGCCTGGTGTCGATGCCCTGTCTCAGCGCGTTCGAACGGCAGGACGAAGCCTACCGACGCTCGGTGCTGCCGCCGGACGTGCGCGCGCGGGTCGCGGTCGAGGCCGGAGTGCGCGCGCCGTGGTGGCGTTACGTCGGCCCCGAAGGCCAGGTCCTCGGGATCGAGCGCTTCGGCGAATCGGCGCCCGCGAAGGAGCTTTTCCAGCACTTCGGCTTCACGGCCGAGAAAGTGCGCAGCGCGATCGACGCCGTGCTCGCGGCCGCGGATCGCGATTCGGCTCGACACAAGACCAACTGAGGACGGGAACACGATGGCAATCAAAGTGGCGATCAACGGCTACGGACGCATCGGTCGGAACATCCTGCGCGCGCTGTACGAGGCGAAGCGCACCGCCGAACTGCGCATCGTCGCGATCAACGATCTCGGCGACGCGAAGACCAACGCCCACTTGACCCAGTACGACACCGCGCACGGCCGCTTTCCGGGTCAAGTGCACGTCGACGGGGACTCGATGGTCGTCGACGGCGACCGCATCCGCGTCGTCGCCGAGCGGGATCCGACGAAGCTGCCGTGGCGCGATCTCGGGGTCGACGTCGTGCTCGAGTGCACGGGCCTGTTCACCAGCAAGGCGAAGGCCTCGGCGCACATCGCCGCGGGTGCCCGCAAGGTCGTGATCTCCGCGCCGGGCGGCGACGACGTCGATGCGACCGTCGTCTACGGCGTGAACCACGGCGTGCTGAAATCGACGCACACGGTGATCTCGAACGCGTCCTGCACGACGAACTGCCTCGCGCCGCTCGCGAAGGTGCTGCACGACAAGATCGGGATCGTCTCCGGCGTCATGACCACGGTGCACTCGTACACCAACGACCAGGTGCTCACCGACGTCTATCACACCGACCTGCGACGCGCGCGATCGGCGACGATGTCGATGATCCCGACGAAGACCGGAGCCGCCGCGGCCGTCGGCCTCGTGCTGCCCGAGCTCAAAGGCAAGCTCGACGGCTTCGCGATCCGCGTGCCGACGATCAACGTCTCGATCGTCGACCTGTCGTTCGTCGCGGCGCGCCCGACCAGCGTCGAGGAGATCCACGGGATCGTGCGCGAGGCGGCGGCCGGCTCGTTGAAGGGCGTGCTCGCGTACAACGACAAGCCGCTGGTGTCGGTCGACTTCAACCACGATCCGGCGTCCTCGACCTACGACGCGACCCTGACCAAGGTGATGCAAGGCACGCTGGTCAAGGTGTGTTCCTGGTACGACAACGAATGGGGATTCTCGAACCGCATGCTCGATACCACGATCGCCTGGTCGAAGGCGACGTGATCGCGCTCGCGGCCGGCGGCGGAGTGCGCCCGTGAACGTCAAGAAGATGACGAACTGCGATCTCGCGGGGAAACGGGTGCTGATCCGCGAGGACCTGAACGTGCCGATCCAGGGCGGCGTCGTCACCAGCGACGCGAGGATCCGCGCCGCCTTGCCGACGATCCGGCTCGCACTCGAGAAGCGCGCGCGCGTGATGCTGATGTCGCACCTCGGCCGCCCGAAGGAGGGCGAGTTCAGCGAGGAGGCCTCGCTCGCGCCGGTCGCGAAGCGGCTCGGCGAGCTGCTCGGCGTGCCGATTCCGCTGAAGCGGGACTGGCTCGACGGCGTCGAGGTCGCCGAAGGGCACGCGGTGCTGCTCGAGAACGTCCGGTTCAACAAGGGCGAGAAGAAGGACTCGGACGAACTCGCGAAGAAGATGGCCGCGCTGTGCGACATCTACGTGATGGACGCGTTCGGCACCGCGCACCGCGCCGAGGCGAGCACGCACGGCGTCGCGAAGTATGCGCCGATCGCCTGCGCGGGGCCGCTGCTCGTCAATGAGCTCGTCGCGCTCGAGACCGCGCTCGAGAAGCCCGCGCGGCCGATGATCGCGATCGTCGCCGGTTCCAAGGTATCGACCAAGCTCACGGTGCTCGAAGCCTTGCTGGTGAAAGTCGATGGCTTGATCGTCGGCGGCGGGATCGCGAACACCTTCCTCGCGGCGCAGGGCCGCAAGGTCGGCAAGTCGCTCTACGAGCCGGAGATGCTCGACATCTGCAACCGCCTCATCGAGCAGGCGGGCAAACGCGGGATCGAGATCCCGATGCCGAGCGACGTCGTCGTCGCGAAGGAGTTCTCGGCGACCGCCGAGGCCGACGTCAAGCCGGTCGACGCGGTCGCGGCCGACGAGATGATCCTCGACATAGGGCCGGACACCGCCGAGCGCCTCGCGAAGATCCTGGCCGCGGCCGGCACGATCATCTGGAACGGGCCGGTCGGCGTCTTCGAGTTCGAGCAGTTCGGCGAGGGCACGCGCGCCTTGGCGAACGCGATCGCACGCAGCAAGGCGTTCTCGCTAGCGGGCGGCGGCGACACGCTCGCCGCGATCGAGAAGTATCACGTGGAGGAGAGCATCTCCTACATCTCGACCGGCGGCGGCGCGTTCCTCGAGTTCGTCGAGGGGAAGAAATTGCCCGCGGTCGAGGTCCTGGAGCAACGGGCAGGATGAGCACGCTGCTGCGCCGGGCGAAGATCGTCGCGACGCTCGGTCCCGCGACGGACGACCCCACGGTCCTCGCCGGCGTGATCGCCGCCGGCGTCGACGTCGTGCGCTTGAATTTCTCGCACGGCACGAGCGCGGATCATTCGCGCCGCGCGCAGCAGGCGAGGGACGCGGCCGCCGCGGCCGGCCGCTACATCGGCGTCCTCGGCGACCTGCAGGGCCCGAAGATCCGCATCGAGCGCTTCGCCGCCGGCCCGGTGACGCTCGCCGACGGCGCGCACTTCGTGCTCGACGCGTCGCTCGGCGCGGACGCGGGCACCGCGCAGGCGGTCGGGATCGCGTACAAGAAGCTGCCGACCGACGTGTTCGTCGGCGACGTGCTGCTGCTCAACGACGGCCAGATCAGCCTGCAGGTCGAGCGGATCGACGGGCCGCGGATCCACACGCGCGTCCTCGTCGGCGGCGAACTCGGCAACAACAAGGGCATCAACCGGCAGGGCGGCGGGTTGTCCGCGGGCGCGCTCACCGACAAGGATCGGCAGGACATTCGTACGGCGGCCGCGATGGGCGTCGATTTCCTCGCGGTCTCCTTCGCACGCGACGCCGCCGACGTCAACGAGGCGCGCACGCTGCTTCGCGAAGCGGGCGGTCACGCGCTGCTGGTCGCGAAGATCGAACGGGCCGAGGCGATCGAGAACCTCGCGAACCTCGTTCGCGCGAGCGACGCGGTGATGGTCGCGCGCGGCGACCTCGGCGTCGAGATGGGCTACGCCGAACTCGCCGGCCTGCAGAAGCAGATCATCCAGGAGGCCCGGCACCAGAACCGCATCGTGATCACCGCGACCCAGATGATGGAGTCGATGATCGTGAGCCCGATTCCGACCCGCGCCGAGGTCTCCGACGTCGCGAACGCGGTGATGGAGGGCAGCGACGCGGTGATGCTGTCCGCGGAGACGGCCTCGGGCAAGCATCCGGTCAAGGTCGTCGAGGCGATGTCGCGGATCGTGCTCGGCGCGGAGAAGTACCAGGACACGCACGTGCGCGTGCGCCTGCGCGACAGCGGTCATTTCGAGCGTACCGACGAGGCGATCGCGGCGGCGGTGATGTACACCGCGAATCACCTGAACGTGAAGGCGATCGTCGCGCTGACCGAGTCGGGCTCGACGACGCTGTGGATGTCGCGCGTGCGCTCCGACATCCCGATCTACGCGTTCACTCGCCAGATCGAGACCCTGCGCCGCGTCACGCTCTACCGCGGCGTCTACCCGGTCGCGTACGACGTCACGCATGCGGAGCCCGATCGACCCTACCGTTCGATCTTCCGGCAGTTGCTCGAGCTGCGCCTGGTCAGCATCGACGACCTGGTGATCCTCACGAAGGGCGAGCGCAGCGGCGTGTCCGGCGGCACGAACTCGATGCAGATCCTGCGGGTCACGGCGGAGTGAGGCGGTGAGCCGTTCGTTCGAAGGCACCGAGCGCTACGTCGCGACTCCGGAGCTCGCGACGGCGGTCAACGCCGCGGTCGTGCTCGGCCGCCCGCTGTTGATCAAGGGCGAACCCGGGACCGGCAAGACCTTGCTGGCCGCGGAGATCGCCCGCTCGCTCGACAAGCCGCTGTTCGAATGGCACGTGAAGTCGACGACGAAGGCGCAGCAAGGCCTGTACGAGTACGACGCGGTCTCGCGCCTGCGCGATTCGCAGCTCGGCGATGCCCGCGTGAAGGACATCCGCAACTACATCGTCAAGGGCAACGTCTGGGAAGCCTTCGAGAGCGACCGGCAGCCCGTGCTACTGATCGACGAGATCGACAAGGCCGACATCGAGTTCCCGAACGACCTGCTCCGCGAGCTGGACCGGATGGAGTTCTACGTCTACGAGACGCGGGAGACCATCCGTGCGCGGCATCGGCCGATCATCGTGATCACCAGCAACAACGAGAAGGAGCTGCCCGACGCGTTCCTGCGGCGTTGCTTCTTCCACTACATCCGCTTCCCCGACGAGGACACGATGACGAGGATCGTCGACGTGCACTTCCCGGGGCTGAAGCGCGATCTCGTCGCCGAGGCGCTGCGCACGTTCTTCCGGTTGCGCGAAGCGCCGGGGCTGAAGAAGAAGCCGACGACCTCGGAACTGCTCGACTGGATCAAGCTGCTCGTCGCCGAGGACGTCGCGCCGGAGGCGCTGCGCGGCGACGACGCGCGCGCGCTGCTCCCGCCGCTGTACGGCGCGCTGTTGAAGAACGAGCAGGACGTGCACCTGCTCGAGCAGCTCGTGTTCCTCAACCGCCGGAATGCTCGTTAAGTTCTTCTTCCGGCTGCGCGAGGCCGGGGTCCCGGCGACGATCCCCGAATTCCTGGCCCTGCTCGAGGCGCTGCGCGCGGGGCTCGCGGACGCGAGCGCGGAGCGTTTCTACTGCCTCGCGCGCGCGTGCCTCGTGAAGGACGAGCGCCATTACGACCGCTTCGATCGCGCGTTCGCGGCGCACTTCCGCGGGATCGAGGGCGCGCTCGAGACGCTCGCGCGCGAGCTGCCGGCGGACTGGCTCGACCGCCTCGCGGAGGCACGCCTCAGCGACGAGGAGAAGGCGCGGGTGCGCGCGCTCGGCGGCTGGGAGGCGCTGATGCGCGCGCTGCGCGAACGGCTCGAGGAGCAGAAGTCGCGCCATCAGGGCGGCAGCCGCTGGATCGGCACCGCGGGCACGTCGCCGTTCGGCGCGTACGGCTACAACCCGGAGGGCGTGCGGATCGGCCAGGACGGCTCGCGCCAGCGCCGCGCGACCAAGGTCTGGGACCGGCGGGAATTCGCGAATCTCGACGACGACGTGGAACTCGGGACCCGGAACATGAAGCTCGCGTTGCGCAGGCTGCGCCGCTTCGCGCGCAGCGGCGCAGCCGACGAACTCGCGCTCACCGAGACGATCGACGCGACCGCGCGCTCCGGCGGCTGGCTCGACGTGAAGATGGTCCCACAGCGGCGCAACGTCGTGAAGGTGCTGCTGCTGCTCGACGTCGGCGGCTCGATGGACGATCACGTGCGGATCTCGACGGAGCTGTTCTCCGCGGCGCGCGCCGAATTCAAGCACCTCGAGCAGTTCTATTTCCACAATTGTCCCTACGAACGGTTGTGGCGCGACAATCGCCGTCGGTCGGAGCGCGGCGTCGACACCTTCGAATTGCTGCGCACCTATGCGCGCGACTACCGCCTGGTGATCGTCGGGGATGCGACGATGAGCCCGTACGAGATCACCGAGATCGGCGGCAGCGTCGAACACTGGAACGCCGAGTCGGGGGCGATCTGGTTGCGGCGGCTGCTGCAAGCGTATCCGCGGCACGCCTGGATCAACCCGCAGCCCGAAGCGCTGTGGGACGGCACCCGGTCGATCGCGATCACCCGCGAACTGCTCGAGGGCCGGATGTTCCCGCTGACCCTGGCGGGTCTCGACGCGGCGATCGCCGAGCTCGGCTGAGCGATCCGCGGCGCACGCGGCGCACGCGGCGCACGCGCCGCGCGGGCCTAGTCGTCGTGCAGCGCGTCGTGGCGGGCCATCACCGCCGGGTGGGCGGCGCGGAAGTGCGCGGCGAGTTTCTCGACGAGGTACACGGACCGGTGCTGGCCGCCGGTGCAGCCGACCGCGACCGTGAGGTAACGGCGGTTCGCCGCGACCGCTTCGGCGACGCGCCGCTCGACGAAGCCGATCAGGTCCTCGAGCATGCGGCCGACTTCGGCGTGATCCTCGAGGTAGCGCACGACCGCGGCATCGTGGCCGGTCAGCGGCCGCAGCTCGTACTCCCAGTAGGGGTTCGGGAGGCTGCGCACGTCGAACACGAAATCGGCGTCGCCCGGGATGCCGTGCTTGTAGCCGAACGACTCGAACAGCAGCGACATCTGGCTCGTGCGCCGCGGATCGATGCGCTCGCGCACGCGGTCGCGCAGCGCGTGCACGCTCATTCCCGACGTGTCGACGATCTCGTCCGCGGCCCGAATGATCGGCTCGAGCAAGGCGCGCTCCGCGGCGATCGCCTCGCGCAGGCTCACGCCGTCGGTGACCAACGGATGCTTGCGGCGGGTCTCGGAGAAGCGCTTCAGCAGCACCTCGTCGCTCGCGTGCAGATAGATGATGTCGCAGGAGATCCCGCTGCGGCGCAATTCGGCAACCAAGGCGGGGACGCGTTCGATCTCGTTCGGCCGGTTGCGCGCGTCGAGGCCGACCGCGGTCCGTGGATAGACCTCCTCGGTCCCGCGGACGACGTGCGCTATCAACGGCTTGAGCAGTGCCGCGGGGATGTTGTCGACGCAGTAATAATCGAGGTCCTCGAGCATGTGCAGGGCCACGCTCTTGCCCGAGCCCGAGAGCCCGCTGACGACGATCAGCCGCATCGACGACTGCCCGCGCGTCTCATCCCGAGCGCGCCTTCAACACTTCCTCGGGGTGGTGGTCGGCGGCCTTCTCCTTGTGCTTCTTCACCGCGCGATCGAGCTTGTCGGCGAGCGCGTCGATCGACGCGTACATGTCGTCCTCGGTCGCCTCCGCGTGGATCTTGTTCCCGCGCACCATCAGCGTGGCCTCGGCCTTGTGGCGCAGTTTCTCGACGGTTAGCACGCAGTGAACGTCGAGCACCGGCTCGAAGTGGCGGGAGATCCGCTCGAACTTCTTCGAGACGTAGCTGCGCAGCGCGGGGGTGATTTCGAGGTGATGACCGCTGAGATCGAGCTGCATGGGTTTTCCTCCGTTCATCCGATGTACTCTCTAGGTGGCGCGCGTCGCGGCGCGCTTGCGCTCGCTCGACGCCGCGATTCGCATCGCTTCCCGGTATTTGGCGACGGTGCGCCGGGCGACCGGGATCCCTTCGCTCGACAGGATCTGCGCGAGCTTGCTGTCGCTCAGCGGGTTGTCCGGGTTCTCCTGACCGATCAACTTGCGCAGCTTCGCGCGGATCGCGGTCGAGGAGGTCTCGGTGCCGTCCGCGGCGGCGACGTGGCTCGAGAAGAAATAGCGAAATTCGAACACGCCGCGCGGCGTGTGCATGTACTTCGCGGTCGTCACGCGCGAGATCGTCGACTCGTGCATTTCGACCTCGTCGGCGACGTCCTTCAGGATCAGCGGGACCATCGCTTCCTCGCCGCGCTCGAGGAAGCGGGTCTGCCGCCCCACGATGCAGCGCGCGACCTTGATCAGCGTCTCGTTGCGGATCTCGAGGCTGCGCAGCAGCCAGCGCGCTTCCTGCAACTGCGCGCGCAGCATCGCGTGGTCCGGCGCGCGCGAGATCGCGTTCGCGTAACCCTGGTTCACCCGGACCCGTGGCACGGTCGCCGGGTTGACCTCGACGACCCAGCCGTGATCGCTGCGTCGCACGAACACGTCCGGTATCACGTACTCGGCGTGACCGCCGCTCACGACCGAGCCCGGCCGTGGGTGACAGGCGCGTACCAGCGCGAGCGCCGCGTCGAGCTCGGCGTCGCCGCAGCGCAAGTGGCGCCGTAGCAAGCCCAGCTGTTGCGATGCGACCCAGTCGAGGTGTTCGAGCGCGATCCGCAACGCGAGCTCCCGACCGGGCGTCTGCGGATCGATTTGCCGCAGCTGCAACGCGAGGCATTCGGCGAGATTGCGCGCGCCGACGCCGGCGGGCTCGAGCCCCTGGACCGTCGCGAGCACCCGCTCGACGTCGGCGATCGCGACCCGGACCTCCGGCAGCAAGCTCGCGCGGATCGTGTCCAGATCGTCCTGTAGATAGCCCTCGTCGGTGATCGCGTCGACGATCATCCGGGCGACCGCGTGATCCAGCGGATCGAGGCGCATGAGGTCGAGCTGCTCGAGGAGCTGTTCCTGCAGCGTCGATTCGTGCGCGTCGCCGAAATCCGCATCGCGATCCTCGTCGCCGGACCACGGCGACTCCGACGGGCCGACGGTGCGCTCCGGCCAGCCGTCCTCGGCCATTTCGACCGATCGGTCGGTCCCCGGTTCCGCGGTCGGTTCCTCGGACGTGGCCGATCCGTCGCCGGACGGCTCGTCGTAGGCCTCGCGAGAGATGGGGCCGGCCCCGTGCGTCAGGCCGAGCTCCTCGGCGGGCTCGTCCTCGGACTCCAGCATCACGTTCGTTTCCAGCGCCTCGCGCACGTGCGCCTGCAGGTCGAGGGCGGGAAGTTGCAACAATCGGATCGCCTGTTGCAGCTGCGGCGTCATCGTCAGCTGCTGACCGATCCTGAGCTGCAAACTGGGCTTCAACATGGGCAGGCCGAATTCGACGAATCTAGAGCCGGAAATCCTGACCCAAGTACACCTCACGAACCTGGGCATTGGCAAGGATCTGCTCGGCGGAACCCGATGCGATCACGCTGCCCTGGCTCACGATGTACGCCCGTCCGCAGATCCCGAGGGTCTCGCGGACGTTGTGATCGGTGATCAGCACACCGATCCCCTTTTCAGACAAGTGCTTGATTATCCTTTGAATGTCGGCGACCGACAGCGGGTCGACGCCGGCGAACGGCTCGTCGAGCAACATGAACCGCGGCTCGGCGGCGAGCGCGCGCGCGATCTCGACGCGGCGCCGCTCGCCGCCGGACAGCGAGATCCCGAGGCTGTCCTGCACGTGATCGACGTGCAGTTCGGCGAGCAGTTCCTCCAAGCGCGCCTGGCGCGCCTCGCGATCCAGGTTGGGTCGGGTCTCGAGGATCGCGAGGATGTTCTGGGCGACGGTGAGCTTGCGGAACACCGAGGGTTCCTGGGGCAGGTAGCCGAGCCCGAGCTGCGCGCGGCGGTGCATCGGCAGACGCGTGATGTCGCCGCCATCGAGGGAGATCCGACCGTGCTCGCAGGGCGTCAGTCCGACGATCATGTAGAACGCGGTCGTCTTGCCGGCGCCGTTCGGACCGAGGAGACCGACGACCTCGCCGGAGCCGACCTCAAGCGACAGGTCGCGCAGCACTTCGCGCGACTTGTACCGCTTCGCGAGGTTGTCCGCTCGCAGGACGCTCACGGTTCGTGCTTCGCCGGCGGCGTGATCGTGATCCGTACCCGATGGGCGTTCTGGTCCGCGGCGGTCGCGATCACGCTGCGTCCGGCGATGTCGTACTTCAGGATCTGGCCGCTGATGTCGTTGCGTCCATCGGTCAGCCAGGCGTCCTTCGACAGCGTCACGACGCCCTTCGCGACCTCGTAATCGATCGTCTGCGCATGACCTTGCACGAGCCGGCCGGACTTCGGGTCGACCTGGGTGAAGCGCGCGGGCGAGCCGGTCACGGTCGCGCTCGCGAGCCGCTTGTGTGCGAACGTGATGTCGGCGGCGTTCGAGCGCAGGTCGCCTTGGTTGACCACGATGTGCACGTCGCCGCGAAACGCCCAGCGGCTGTCGTCGAAGTCGAGCCCGGTCGCATGCGCGAGCGCCGCCGAGATCGACATGGTGCCTTGCCGGATCGTGACCTGATGGAACACCAGTTGATGGGTCCGATAGTCGATCTGCGACGATTGCGCCTCCAGCGAGATCGGCTGCTGGTGCAGCGCGGCCCGTGCTGCGCCGGGAAATGCGACGGTGCGCGACGCGGGGGCCTGCGCCGCGGCGGGCGGTCGCGGCGCCGCGACCGCCCGGGGGGCGGCCGGCAGGATCGCCGCGGCGAGCAGCAGCGCCGCGACCTGGGCGCGTGCGTTACCGGACGAAGCGGCCATTGACGTTCGACTCCAGCCGCACGGTGCGGCGCTGCAGATTGGCGACGAGCCCGCGGGCGCTCAACGACTCTCCGCCGAACTCGATTTGCACGTCGTCCGGCGTGCTCGCGACCGCCTCGGCGACGTCGTAGCGCATCCGGTCGCTGCGGATGATCGCGGTTCCGGGCCGGTTCGGGTCCACGCCGCGCAGTTGCACGTCGCCCTGCACGTCGACCGCCTTGCCGTCGGGCTCGATTTGCGCGCGCTGGCCGCTCATCACCCAGGACTCGCCGCCGGGTGCGGTGTAGTTCACGTGGATGTCGTGCAGCGCGACCTCGGTGCCGCGACCGACCTCGTCGATGCGTGCGGCCTGGATCCGCACGCTCGGCGCGCCGTCGATCCCGTAGTCCGTGAGCACCGCGTTCGTCAGGTAGTAGCCGGGATGCGGTATCCGGCGCGCCGTTTGGGCGCTCTGGCGCAGCCGTCCCGGCGTACTCAGGATCCAGGTGCTGATCGCGAGCGCGATCACCGCGACCACCGTGAACACCCGGAACGGCATCAGCGGGGCTCCGCCCGGGCGCGCAGGATCGCGTCGCACAGTTCGCGCACCGCGCCGCGGCCGCCCGCGCTCCGTGCGACCCAGTGCGCGGCCGCCAGGACCAGCGGATGCGCGTCGGCGACCGCGCCGGCGTGGCCGACCGACGCCATCAGCGGCAGGTCGGGCGTGTCGTCGACGAGGCAGGCGACCGCGGTCGGCCGGATCCGCCGCTTCGCGCACAAGCGATCGAGCGCCGCGACCTTGTCCGCGGCGCCCTGCACGACGTCGGCGACGCCGAGTTCGCGCATGCGGCGGCCGACCGCCGCGCTGCGCCGCCCGCTGACCACCGCGACGTCGACGCCGCTCGCGCGCAGCAGCTTGAGTCCATGGCCGTCGCGGACGTGGAAGACCTTCAGCGCCTCGCCGCGCGCCCCGAAGTACAGGCGGCCGTCGGTGAGCACGCCGTCCACGTCGAGCACCAGCAGCTCGATCTTCGCGAGAGGGGTCGGCCGGCGCGCGCTCACACGACCCCCGCGCGCATCAAGTCGTGGACGTTCAGGGCGCCGACGACCCGGTCGTCGGCGTCGACGACGAGCAGGGCGGTGATCCGATGCCGTTCCATCGACAACAGCGCCTCGGCCGCCAAGACGTCGGCGCGCACCGTCTTCGCGTCGCGAGTCATCACCGCCGCGATCGGCGTCGCGCGCAGATCCGCCGCGCGGTCGATCGCGCGCCGCAGGTCGCCGTCGGTGAACACCCCGATCGCGTGATCCGCACGGTCGACGATCGCGGTCATCCCGAGGCCTTTGCGCGACATCTCGAGCAAGCCGTCGGCGAGCGAGGTCTCGGGCGCGACCCGCGGCACGTCCGCGCCGGTCCGCATCACGTCCGCGACCCGCAGCAGCAGTCGGCGGCCGAGATGGCCGGCCGGGTGCGATCTCGCGAAGTCCTCCTCGGTGAAACCGCGGGCCTTCAACAGCGCGACCGCGAGCGCGTCGCCGACCGCGAGCGCGGCCGTCGTGCTCGCGGTCGGCGCGAGATTCATCGGACAGGCCTCCGCCGGGACGCCGATCTCGAGGTGCACCGTCGCGGCGCGCGCGAGCGTCGAATGGGCATTGCCGGTCAACGCGACGAGCGGCACGCCGAGCCGCTTGATCACCGGGACGATCGTGAGCACCTCGTCGGTCTCGCCGGAGTTCGACAGCGCGAGCAGCACGTCGTCGCGGGTGATCATCCCGACGTCGCCGTGACTCGCCTCCGCCGGGTGCACGAAGAACGCGGGCGTGCCGGTGCTCGCGAGGGTCGCGGCGATCTTGCCCGCGACGTGCCCGGACTTGCCCATCCCGGTGACGACCACCCGGCCGCGGCACGCGAGGCAGACGCGGCAGGCCTGCGCGAACGCTGCGCCGATCCGCGGCAGTTGGGCGCGCAAGCCGTCGATTTCGACCGATATCGCCCGTTGCGCGGCCTCGATCAGCTGCTCGTCGGTGAACGCTGGACGCATGGCGTGCATGATAGCGCGTTCCCGACCGGTCGCGGCTGCACTCGACCGGCGCTTCTCTTGCTAAACTGCGCGAATTCGTCACGATTTCCGGGAGGCGATGATGACCCCGCAACAAGTTGCCGAGCTGATCCGCACCGGTCTCGCCGGCAGCCGCGCGACCGTCGTCAGCGACGACAACGTCCACTTCGAGGCGATCGTCGTCACCGACGCGTTCGCCGGCAAGCGCCCGCTGCAACGCCATCAGATGGTCTACGCGACGCTCGGCGCGGCGATGGGCAACGAGATCCACGCCCTCGCGCTGCAGGCGTACACCAGCACCGAGTACGAGGCGCGCGGACCCCGCTGATCCGGCTGCCGGTCCGACCGGCGATTCGACCCACGGAAGCATCGACCCTTGGACAAACTGCAGATACACGGCGGCGTGGCGCTGGAGGGCGAAGTCCGCATCTCCGGCGCGAAGAACGCGACCTTGCCGATCCTCGCGGCCTGCCTGCTCGCGGACGGCCCGGTGATCGTCTCGAACGTCCCGCACTTGCAGGACGTGACCACGATGATCGAGCTGCTCGGGCGGATGGGCGTGTCCGTGACGATCGACGAGAAGATGCGCGTCGAGGTCGACGCCTCGACGATCCGGGAGCGGGTCGCGCCGTATCAGCTGGTCAAGACGATGCGCGCGTCGATCCTCGTGCTGGGGCCGCTGCTCGCGCGCTTCGGCGAGGCCGACGTGTCCCTGCCGGGGGGCTGTGCGATCGGCGCCCGGCCGGTCAACATCCACGTCGCGGGCCTGCAGGCGATGGGCGCGGACATCCACATCGAGAACGGCTACATCAAGGCACGGGCGAGCCGCTTGCGCGGCGCGCGGTTCGTGCTCGAGACGGTCACCGTGACCGGTACCGAGAACTTGATGATGGCCGCGGCGCTCGCCGAGGGGCGCACCGAGCTCGAGAACGCCGCGCGCGAGCCCGAGGTCGTGGACCTCGCGAATTTCCTGAACGCGATGGGGGCGAAGATCCAGGGCGCGGGCAGCGACAAGATCGTGATCGACGGCGTGGAGCGCCTGCACGGCACGGCCTACGAGGTGCTCCCGGACCGCATCGAGACCGGCACCTACCTGGTCGCCGCCGCGATCACCGGCGGCCGGATCCGCGTCAAGCATACCCGGCCCGGCCATCTCGACGCGGTGATCGGCAAGCTCGAGGAGGCGGGGGCGCGGGTGGGCGTCGGCGACCACTGGATCGAGATCGACATGTGGGGTCGCCGGCCGCGCGCGGTCGACATCCGCACCGCGCCCTACCCGGCGTTTCCGACCGACATGCAGGCGCAGTTCGCGGCGCTGAACGCGGTCGCGACCGGCGTCGGCACGATCATCGAGACGATCTTCGAGAACCGCTTCATGCACATGCTCGAGATGCGGCGCATGGGCGCGGAGATCCGCCTCGAGGGCAACACCGCGATCATCAAGGGCGTGGAACGCTTGACCGCCGCGCCGGTGATGGCGACCGATCTGCGCGCGTCGGCGAGCCTGATCCTCGCGGGCCTCGTCGCCGAAGGCCGCACCGAGATCGAGCGGATCTACCACATCGATCGCGGCTACGAGGCGATCGAGGAGAAATTCCAGGCGCTCGGCGCGCGGATCCGCCGCACGCCCGGCTGACGCGGCCGGCGCGGCGGGATCAGTGCGCGGCGGTGGCGGCGCCGCCGTCCGGCCGCTCGATCACCTTGAATCGGGCCGTGAACGGTCGCGTGCCGTGCGCGCCGGACAGGGTCACCAGCGTCCCCGGCTTGAGCTCCGCGACCCGGCCGACGAGTTCCTGCGCGCTCGTGATCCGTTGGCCGTCGAGCGCGGTGATCAGGTCGCCGGGGCGCACGCCCGCCGCGTAGGCCGGACTCTTCACGAGGATGTTCACGACCGTGATCCCGCCGTGCGGCATCCCGAGTTCGGCGGCCTGGGCGTTGCTGATCTCCTGCGGCGACAAGCCGAGCCAGCCGCGGATCACGTGTCCGTACTGCAGGATCTGCTTGACGACGCCGCGGACGAGGTTCACCGGGATCGCGAAGCCGATGCCCTCGGGGCCGCCGTACGCGCGGTTCAGCACCGCGGTGTTGATCCCGATCAGTTCCCCGCGCGCGTTGATCAGCGCGCCGCCGGAGTTCCCGGGATTGATCGCCGCGTCCGTCTGGATGAAGTTCTCGAAGGTCGCGAGCCCGAGCTGACCGCGGCCGGTCGCGCTGACGATCCCCTGGGTCACCGTTTGGCTCAGGCCGTACGGGTCGCCGATCGCGAGCGCGATGTCGCCGGGTCGCAGCGTGTCCGAGCGGCCGAGCGTCATCACCGGGAGCTTCCCGAGCGACACCCGCAGCACCGCGAGGTCCGTGTCCGGATCCTCGCCGACGATCTTCGCCTCGGCCGCGCGACCGTCGGCGAGCTGCACCCGGATGGATTCGGCGCCCGCTATCACGTGCTGATTCGTCACGATCGTGCCGTTCGCGTCGACGATCACCCCGGAGCCGAGGCTGCGCTCGACCCGCTGGCGGTAGGTCGGCCAGAAATCGCCGAACAGCTGCGCGAGCGGCGGCGCCGCGGTGCGCTCCGTGACCACCCGCGCGGTGTAGATGTTGACGACCGCCGGCGCCGCGCGCGCGACCGCGTCCGCGAAGCTCGCGACGACGATGCGCCGGGCGGGTCCGGTGTCGACGGCCTCGCCGGTCGTCGCCGGCGCGGGGGCCAGGGACTCGAACGGCGCCGCGGTCGGCGCCGCGGAGCGCGCGGCCTCGTTCGCCGGCCGCTCGAGCAACGATGGCTTCCACCAGACGATCACGAATCCGGCCGCGAGGCCGAGGATGATCGCGCGTATAAGTACTTTTACTAGGGTGCGCGCTGTCTTCACTAGGGTTTTCCGCAGGGTTGCTCGCGGCGAGGCGAGGCCGGACCTAGCACGAGCCGCACGGTATGTATAATGCGCCGTCAGTTCGGATTGTTAAATACCGCAACGCCTTCCGGGACGCGCACTCGGACGACGGGTTTGTGCGTGGAGTTGGTGCGGGTATAGTCGAGGGGAAATCGCAATGGCAGAGAAGATCGATCATAGCCGGCGCCGGTTGCTGACGGCGGCTACCGTCGGAACGGGGGCGATCGGCGTCGTGTTCGCCGCGGTCCCGTTCCTCGCCTCCTGGCAACCGAGCGCCCGGGCGCGCGCACTCGGCGCACCGGTCGAGCTCGATGCCTCGAAGCTCGAGCCGGGCCAGATGGTCGTGGTCGCGTGGCGCGGCCAGCCGATCTACGTGGTGCGCCGGACCCCGGACGTGATCGCGCACCTCGGCGACCACAACGACTTGCTCGCGGATCCGAATTCCGACAATTCGGTGCAGCCTGAATACATCAAGGCGACCGGTGCCGCGCGGGCGCGCAACCCCGAATACTGGGTGGGCCTCGGCGTCTGCACGCACCTCGGCTGCGCGCCGAGCAGCGCGCAGGTGCGGCGCGGCGAATTCCAGGTCGCCGGCGTCGATCTCGGCAAGGACTGGCCGGGCGGATTCTACTGCGCCTGCCATGGCTCGAAGTACGACGCCTCGGGTCGGGTCTTCAAGAACGTCCCGGCGCCGAAGAACCTCACGATTCCGCCGTATGCGCTCGACAAGAACCTGCGAATCGTGATCGGCGTCGACGACGCTTCGCAGACCGCTTAATTCCGCAGGAGAGCCTGACCGATGTCCGCATCATCCGATTCCACCGGCGCCGGCAACAGCCGGGGCTTGATCGCCTGGATCGACGCGCGCTTTCCGATGACGAAGCTCTGGAAGGAGCAAGTCGCGGAGTACTACGCGCCGAAGAACTTCAATTTCTGGTACTTCTTCGGTTCGCTCGCGATGCTCGTGCTCGTGAACCAGATCGTCACCGGCATCTTCCTGACGATGGACTACAAGCCGAACGCCGCGGAAGCCTTCGGCTCCGTCCAATACATCATGAACGACGTCGAGTGGGGCTGGCTGATCCGCTACATGCACACGACCGGCGCCTCGGCGTTCTTCATCGTCGTGTACCTGCACATGTTCCGGGGGCTGATGTACGGGTCGGCGCGCAAGCCGCGCGAGCTGATCTGGATCTTCGGCTGCCTGATCTTCGTGCTGCTGATGGCCGAGGCGTTCATGGGCTACGTGCTGCCCTGGGGCAACATGAGCTTCTGGGGCGCCCAGGTGATCACCTCGCTGTTCGGCAGCCTGCCGGTGATCGGCGGTAGCCTGCTCGAATGGATCCGCGGCGACTACGTGATCGCGGACGCCACGTTGAACCGGTTCTTCGCGCTGCACGTCGCGGCGCTGCCGCTCGCGCTGATCTTCCTCGTGATCGCGCACTTGATGGCGCTGCACGAGGTCGGCTCGAACAACCCCGACGGGATCGAGATCAAGAAGCTGAAGGGCCCGGACGGCCATCCGCTCGACGGGATCCCGTTCCACCCGTACTACACGGTCAAGGACATGGTCGGCGTCGCGGGCTTCCTGCTGATCTTCTGCGCGGTGATCTTCTTCGCGCCGACGTTCGGCGGTTTCTTCCTCGAGAAGGCGAACTTCACGCCGGCGAACCCGCTGCTGACGCCGCCGGACATCACGCCGGTCTGGTACTTCACGCCGTTCTACGCGATGCTGCGCGCGGTGCCGTCCTTCGCGGGCACGCAGGTCTGGGGCGTACTGGTGATGGGTTCGGCCATCGTGATCCTATTCTTCGTGCCCTGGCTCGACCGCTCGCCCGTCAAGTCGATCCGCTACAAGGGGCCGATCTACAAGATCATGCTCACATTGTTCGTTCTGTCGTTCATCACGCTGGGCGATGTCGGCATGCATCCACCCGCCGGAATCTATCCGCTGCTGGCGCGCATCGGTACGGCGGTGTACTTCGCTTTCTTTTTGCTGATGCCCTGGTACACGAAGATCGATCGTGTGAAGCCGGTGCCGGAGAGGGTGACGGGTCATGCTTAAGCGACTGCTGTTGATTGCGGCGATTCTGGTTCCGTGCGGTGCGGCGCTCGCCCAGGAGGCGTCTTTCCCGCTGCAGCACGTGCACACGAACATCAACGACGTCCAGTCGTTGCAGCGTGGCGCGCGGGACTTCATGAACTACTGCTCGGGCTGCCACTCGTTGCGCTACCTGCGCTATGAGCGCATGGCGAAGGACCTGCAGATCCCGTTGCCGCTGCTCAAGGAGAACTTGATGCTGACTTCGACGAAACCGCTCGATCACATCCTGTCGGCGATGCCGGCGAAGGATGCGGTCAAGTGGTTCGGCGTCGCGCCCCCGGACCTCACGCTGATGGCCCGCTACATGGGCAAGGACTACATCTATTCGTTCCTGAAGGGTTTCTACGCGGACAAGACGCGGCTCTGGGGCGTGAACAACCTCTACAAGCCGAACGTCGCGATGCCGTTCGTCCTCGCGACGCTCCAGGGCGTGCAGAAGCCCGTCTACAAGAGCGTGACCGACTCCTCCGGGCACACCCGCATGCAGTTGGTCGGCGTCGCGCCGGGCACGGGCGGCTCGATGACGCCCGCGCAGTACGACGAGTTCGTCACCGACATCACCAACTTCCTGAACTACACGGCGGAGCCGATCAAGGCGGAACGCCGCTCCCTCGGTGTGTACGTGATGCTGTTCCTCGCATTGTTCTTCGTGCTGACCTATCTGCTGAAGAAGGAATACTGGAAGGACGTTCATTGAACACGCGGCCGCGGCGGCTGACCGCGGCCGACGTATTCAGGAGACGGCGTTCGTGGCTCGCCGCGCTGTAATGACGCTGTTTTCCGGACCCACGGACCCGTGGAGCCATCGGGTCCGGCTGGTGCTCGCCGAGAAGGGCATCGCGATCGACGTCGTGAACGCCGAGGCCGGCAAGTTGCCGGAAGACCTGCTGGAGTTGAACCCGTATCACAGCCTGCCGACCTTGGTCGATCGCGACCTGGTCCTCTACGACTCGAGGGTCATCATCGACTATCTCGACGAGCGCTATCCCCACCCGCCGCTGATGCCGATCGATCCGGTGACCCGGGCGCAGTTCCGGGTCGCGCTGTACCGGGTCGAGCGCGACTGGTACGGGATGGCGGGAGACATCCAGTCCGATCCGCAGGGCAAGGCCGCGGCCCAGGCGCGCAAGGTCCTCGGCGAGGCGATCAGCGCGAGCGCGGAGGTCTTCCGGGCGAAGCCGTTCCTGCTGAGCGACGAGTTCTCGTTGGTCGATGCGAGCATCGCGCCGATCCTGTGGCGCCTGCCGTTCCTCGGCGTCGAGCTGTCCGGCCAGACGCAACCGATCCTGAAGTACATGCACGGCATCTTCTCGCGACCGGCATTCCGGGCCTCGCTGACCGAAGCCGAGCGGGGCATGCGCGCGTGAAGCCGCGTCGACCGTACCTGCTGCGGGCGCTGCACGAATGGATCAGCGACAGCGGCGAGACGCCGCACGTCGTCGTCGACGCGGGCGTCGACGGGGTGGTCGTGCCCCGACCCTACGTGAAGGACGGCAAGATCGTGCTGAACGTCAGCCTGGGCGCGACGCGGGGTTTGCAACTCGGCAACGACGCGCTGTCGTTCGACGCGCGGTTCGGGGGCGCGAGCTTCTCGGTGTACGTGCCGGTGCGCGCGGTGCTCGGGATCTACTCGCGCGAGTCGGGTCAGGGAATGATCTTCTCCGAGGGCGACGCCGACCCGGATCCCGGCGATACGCCGACCCCGCCGGCGCCGCCGGCGGCCGGTGCCGGCCAGGGGACGGCGCCGGGCAGCAAGGGCGGCAAGTCGGGCAAGCGACCGAAGCTCCAGGTCGTGAAGTAAGGCCGGGGCGCCGGCGGGCCGCGGGGCCGCCACGGCCGCCACGGCCGCGAGTCCCGGCGGGTGGCGCCCGCCGTCAGCCGCCGCGGAACGCGTCGCGAACCCAGGTGAGTCGGGCGCGGTCGTCCGGCGCCCCGTCGAATCCGATCACGTCGAAGCGGATCCGCGCGTCGCGCCAGCGGCGATCGCGCATCAGGAACCGCGCGGTCGATCGCAGGATGCGCCGCTGCTTCGCGGCGGTCACGGATTGCAGCGAGCCCCCGAAATCCGCGCGAGCACGCTGGCGCACCTCGACGATCACGAGCGTTCCGCGGTCCTCGCAGATCAAATCGATCTCGCCGAGCCGGCAGCGGACGTTGCGTGCGATCACGGTCAACCCTTGCGCCGCGAGGAACAGGGCGGCGCGCCGCTCGGCGGCCGCGCCCTTCGCGGCGCGCGACGACGTCTGGCCGGACGTGGCGTGCATCCGCGCAGTATCGCGCGCGACCGGCGCGCGGGTCCGCGTGCCTATCTGGCGGGTTTCGCCGCAAATGGGCGCGGCGCGGCCCGGCGCCGCGATTACAGCGGGCTCGGGACGCCGTCGCGGATCACCGCCCAGTCGAGCCCGCGCCGGATCCGGCCGAGATCGTCGAGCCGGAGTCGTCCGGTCACGCCGGCGAGCTCCGTGCCGCCCGCGAGGTAACCCGAACGCAACGCCGGGACCAGGCGATAGGCGTCGAAGCCGAACGCGTACAAGCGGCCCCAACGCGCCGCCCGGTTCGGCCACGCGGCATCGACCGACGCGCGGATCTTCGCGGTCACCGGATCCGCGGAGATCATCCACGGCATGTCCGGGAAGCGCATGCCATCGACGTCGGAGTTCGCGACCGGCCCCGGCGCATAGCCGTCCGGCATCGAATACACCGGCAGGTCGCCGGCATAATTGAACTTGAGCTGGGGCATCACCAGCCGGGTGATGCTCGGCGGTCCCGCGACGAACACGAAGGTCGCGTCCGCACGGTGCGCCGCGGGCCCGCCCGGCGTCGCGCCGATCTCGAGCGTCGAGCGGATGATGTCGGAGAAGTTGATCTGTCCGGGTGCGTAGCGCCCGAGCGCGAGCACGCTGCCGCCATGCCGCTCGAGCTCGGCGCGCAGCGCGTCGGTGACGCGGTTGCCCCACTCGCCTTGCGGGACGATCGCGACGCCGTGCAAGCGGCCGTCCGCGATCAGGCGGCGCGCGACGATGCGCGCCTCTTCTTCCGGGCGCAGCGCGAACTGATAGAAATCGCGGGGCGCCGCGATCGAGTTCGCGAGGAAGTTCAGCGCGAGGATCGGGACCCGGCCGGAGGCCAGCGGTGCGATCGCGGCGACATCCTGCTTGGTCAGCGGGCCGACGATGAAGTCGGCGCCGTCCGCGAGCGCCCGAGAATACACGGCTGCGACCGGTGTCGATGCGACGTTGTAGATGCGCACCCGCGGCCGCGACGCGGTGTCCTGCTGGAAATACGCCGCGAGGAAGCCGTCCCGCACCGCGACGCCGGCGGACCCGGCCGGGCCCGACAGCGGTAGCAGCAGCGCGATCCGCCGCGGGAACCGCGTGACCGCGCGCAACTCCTGGTGCTCGGCCGCGGCCACGCTCGCATCGGCCGGGTGGTCCGGGAACCGTGCCTGCCACGCGGCGAGCGCAGCCGAGACGCCCATCGGATTGCGATCGAAGTCCCGCGCGACCGGCCCGAGCGCGAGCCAGCCGGCGACGGTCGGGTCGGTCCGCGGCGGGATCGCGAACGAGGCGCCGCGGGCCGCCGCGGCGCGGATCTGCGCGAACAACTGATCGCGGTTCGTGCGGACCGCCGCGGGATCGGCGAGCCAACGCTCGCGTTCGACGTAGGCGCGCACGCCGGCGACCACGTCGCCGACGAGGAATTCGGCTTGGCCGCGCAGGCCCCAGTACTCGGCGGCGTCACCGGCCGCGCTCGGCGGCCGGATGCGGGCGAGGTCGCGCAACGCCGCCTCGCCGTCGTGGTTCGCGACCCCGACCGACGCGCCGACGAGCGCGCGCAGCACCGGGAGCCGTACGCTCGCGGCCGGCGACACGCTCGCGAGCGCGCGTTGCGCGTCGCCCGGATTACCGGACGCGAGCCACTGCTGCGCGCTCTTCAGTTCGTAGTAGTCGTGCTCCGCGGGATGGCTCGACGCGAGCGTCGCGTACGCCTGCGCGGCCTGCACGTGGCGCCCTTGCTGCGCGAGGGCGACCGCGTCGGCGTTGCCGGCGGCGGGCAGTTCGACCGGTCGAACGAGGCTGCAACCGGCGAGCGTGGCGCTCGCGATCGCGATCGCCCAGATCGATCTCGATGGACGTCGTCGGAACGCTGCCATACGCTGTATACCCTTTTGCCGAACCTGGATTCGAGGCGCGAATTATAGTGGCAAACGCTGCTCCCGGCAGGTTGTACGTGGTCGCGACGCCGATCGGCAACCTGGGAGACCTCAGTCCGCGTGCGCGCGAGACGCTCGCGGCCTGCGCGCTGATCGCGGCGGAGGATACCCGTCACAGCGCGGTGCTGCTGCGCCACTTCGGGATCACGACGCCGTTGGTGTCGCTGCACGAGCACAACGAGCGCGAGCGGACGCCGGCGCTGATCGCGCGGATCGCGGCCGGCGGAGACCTCGCGCTGATCAGCGATGCCGGCACCCCCGCGATCAGCGATCCGGGGCAGGCGCTGGTGCAGGCGGCCGCGGCCGCGGGGATCGAGATCGTCGCGGTGCCCGGGCCGTGCGCCGCGATCGCGGCGCTGTCGATCGCCGGCTTGCCGACCGGCGCGTTCGCGTTCGAGGGCTTTCTGCCGGCGCGCGGCGGTGCGCGGCGGCGGCGTCTCGGCGAACTCGCGACGGAGCAGCGGACCCTGCTGTTCTACGAGGCGCCGCACCGCTTGCGCGAGATGATCGAGGACTGCGCGGCGACGCTCGGACGGGCGCGCCGGGCGGCGATCGCGCGGGAACTGACCAAGTTGCACGAGCAGATCCTGCGCGGCGATCTCGGCGAACTCGCCGCGCGGGCGGCGCAAGAGCCGTCGCTCGCGCGCGGGGAACTCGTCGTCGTGATCGAGGGCGCCGCTGCGGCCGAGCCCACCGATGCGGCCGCGGCCGAACTCGATCGGGTGCTGCGCGTGCTGCTCGCGGAATTGCCGCTCGCGCAGGCGGCGCGGCTCGCGGCGCGGCTCGCCGGCGCGCGCGACAACGAAGCGTATCGCCGCGCGCTCGCGTTGCGCGCGGCGGCCACGGCGTCCGACGATCCGGCGACCTGAGCGTGGACCGTTCGCCGGCGCGAAGTCCGACCCCGCTTTTGTTACTCTAGCGGCCAGAGAGTCGGCCAGACAGTCGCTGTGCGCGTAGCGCATGGAGGAAAGTCCGGGCTCCGACGGGCGAGGTGCCAGGTAACGCCTGGGGGGCGTGAGCCCACGGAAAGTGCAACAGAAAGATACCGCCGAAGCGCCGCAAGGCGCTGGTAAGGGTGAAATGGTGCGGTAAGAGCGCACCGCGCCGTCGGCAACGACGGTGGCACGGCAAACCCCACCTGGAGCAAGGCCAAATAGGGAAGCTAGCGGTGCCGATGGCCGCGACCTGTGGCCCACAGGCGCTTCCGGGTAGGCTGCTCGAGGTGCGCGGCGACGCGCATCCCAGAGGAATGACTGTCCACGACAGAACCCGGCTTAACGGCCGACTCTCTGATTCTGTCGCCGCGATCCCACGCGCCGCTCCGTGAGCCCGACACCTGCGGCCGATTCCAAAAAAAACCGCTAACGATTTGAATTGATTAAAGGCTTCGCCTGCGACGCCGCATGCGTTCGGGAACGGCAGCTAAGTGACTGTCGTTACGAGACTTTTTTTACCCCAAAGCGTTGACAGTCCGCGGTACCGATCCCTATAGTGGCAGCAGGTGGGAAAAAGTGGGGAATAATGGGTCGTCCGGCCCATTCACCGATGTTTCGCGGCGCCAACAAGTTGACTCTCGACGCCAAGGGTCGGGTCGTGATGCCCACCCGCTATCGGGAGCGGCTGCAAGAAATCTGCGGGGGGCGCCTCGTGGTCACGGTCGACAAGGATCGGTGCCTGCTGATCTACCCGCTGCCCGATTGGGAATTGATCGAACGCAAGCTCATGCAACTGCCGACTTTGCATCCCCAGGCGCGGCGCCTGCAGCGCCTGATGGTCGGCCATGCGACCGAGGTCGAGCTCGACGGTCACGGTCGGCTGTTGCTGCCGCCGAAGCTGCGCGAGTTCGGCCTGTTGACCCGCGACGCGGTGTTGATCGGGCAGGGCATGCGGTTCGAGTTGTGGGATGAAGCGCATTGGGAGGCGCGACGCGAGGAATGGCTGGCAGGCGAGGACTCGGCGAGCGATCTGCCGGCAGAACTCGACACGTTGACGCTCTGATCGGTCGCGAGCGGCGCGAGAGCGTGGGGCTTCGATGAGCGGCGAAGAATACGCGAACGGAACGCATTGGCCGGTGCTACGGGTGGAGGCCGTCGCCGCGCTGAACGTGAAGCCGGACGGGGTTTACCTGGACGCGACCTTCGGCCGCGGCGGTCACGCGGAGGCGATCCTGGAGCGCGTCGGTCCCGGCGGCAAGCTGCTCTGTCTCGACCGCGATCCGGACGCGGTCGCCGCGGCCCGCGCGCGCTTCGCGGCCGACCCGCGGGTCGCGATCTTCCTCGCGCGATTCTCCGAACTCGCGGCCTGCGCGGACCGGGTCCGGCCGGGTCTGCGATTCGACGGGATCCTGTTCGACCTCGGCGTGTCCTCGCCGCAGCTCGACGATCCGGCGCGCGGCTTCAGCTTCTTGCAGGACGGTCCGCTCGACATGCGCATGGATCGCGGCGCCGGACCGAGTGCCGCCGACGTCGTGAACACCGCCGCCATGAGCGAGCTCGCGCGGATATTCCGCGAGTTCGGCGAGGAGCGGTTCGCGCTGCGGATCGCGCGCGCGATCGTCGCCGATCGCCAGAACGCGCCGTTCCGCCGCACGCTGCAGCTCGCCGAGATGATCGCGCGCGTGAGCCCGACCCGGGAACGCCACAAGCACCCGGCGACCCGGGTGTTCCAGGCGCTGCGGATCCACGTGAACAACGAGCTCGGCGAACTCGAGTCGGCGCTCGCCGCGGCGCTCGAGCGGCTCGAGCCGCACGGCCGGCTCGCCGTGATCAGCTTCCACTCGCTCGAGGATCGCATCGTGAAGCGCTTCCTGCGCCGGCACGCGTCGGCCGACCCGCTCTACGCGGGCTTGCCGCAGATCCCCGCGCACGCGCGTCCGCGGCTGCGGCTGGTCGGCAAGCCCGCGGTGCCCGACGACGCGGAGATCGAGCGCAACCCGCGCGCGCGCAGCGCCCGCTTGCGCGTCGCCGAGCGCTTGCCGACGGAGCTCGCGGCATGAGCGTGCGGCGCATCCTCTCGGTCGTGCTGCCCGCGCTCTGGTTCGCGGTGCTCGCGAGCGCGACCGCGGTCGTCTACGAGCGTTACGAGGCGCGCGTGCTGTTCGCGCGGCTCGAGCAGCTGAACGCGCAGCGCGACTCGCTGGACACCGAGCTCGGCCGGCTCGAGCTCGAGCAGAGCACCTGGTCGTCCAACGCGCTGGTCGAGAAGGCCGCGAGCGCGAAACTGCACATGGTGATGCCGCCGCCCGCCGACGTGCGGATCGTACGGCCGTGAAGCCGCGTTCGGCCGAACACGACGTGCGCTACGGCAGGTACCGGTGGCGATCGGCGCTGGTGCTCGCGCTCGTGGTCGCGGGCGCGGCGCTGCTCGCCGCGCGCGCGGTGGACCTGCAGCTCGTCGACCACCGCTTCCTGCTGAAGCAGGGCGACGAGCGGGCGCTGCGGGTGATCACGATTCCGGCCCATCGCGGCGAGATCCTGGACCGCAACGGCGAGCCGCTCGCGATCAGCACGCCGGTCGACAGCGTCTGGGTGAACCCGCAGGTCCTCGATCGCAATCTCGACGAACTGCCGCGGCTCGCGCGGGCGCTGCACGAGCGCGGCCGCGTGCTCGCACGCCAGATCACCGGGCATCTCGACCGGCAGTTCCTCTACGTCGCGCGCCATCTGCCGCCCGACCAGTCGGCGCGGGTCAAGGCGCTCGACATTCCCGGCGTGTACCTGATGCGCGAATACCAGCGCTTCTACCCGGCCGGCGAGGTCACCGGGCACGTCGTCGGGTTCACCACGATCGACGATCGCGGACAGGACGGGCTCGAACTCAGCTACGACCCGGTGCTCACCGGCGTCGATGGCGCCGAGCGCGTACTGCAGGACATGTACGGCGATTACGTGCAGGACGTCGACAACATCCGGCCGCCGCGCCCGGGCCGCGATCTGGTGACGAGCATCGACCTGCGGATCCAGTACCTCGCCTACCGCGCGCTGAAGGCGGCGGTGCAGCGCTATCACGCGCGGGCCGGATCGGTCACCGTGATCGACTGCCGCACCGGCGAAGTGCTGGCGATGGCCGATCAGCCCTCGTTCAACCCGAACGACCGCGCCCAGTACCGGCCGAACCTCTATCGCAATCGCGCCGCGACCGACATGTTCGAGCCCGGCTCGAGCATGAAGCCGTTCATCATCGCCGCCGCGCTCACCTCGGGCGAGTACCACCCGGGCAGCATCGTCGACACGTCCCCGGGATACCTGAAGGTCGACGACAAGGTGTTCAGGGACGAGCAGGACTACGGCCCGATCGACCTGTCGACGATCCTCGAGAAATCGAGCAACGTCGGGGCCGCGAAGGTCGCGCTGTCGCTGCCGCCCGAGCTCATCTGGAAGACCTTGACGAATCTCGGCTTCGGCCAGGTCAGCGGCAGCGACTTTCCCGGCGAATCCTCCGGCATCCTGACGAACTACACGCAGTGGCGCCCGATCCGGATCGCCACGCTGTCGCACGGCTACGGCATCTCGGTGACCGCGCTGCAGCTCGCGCACGCCTACGCGACGATCGGCGCCTACGGTCTCGAGCGACCGATCAGCTTCGTGCGCGTCCATGGGCCGGTACCCGGCGTGCGCGTGCTGCGCGCGAGCGTCGCGCGCTCGCTGATCGGCTTGATGCGCGACGTCGTTTCCGCCGCGGGCACCGCGCCCGCGGCCGCGGTCGTCGGCTATCAGGTCGCCGGCAAGACCGGCACGGCATGGATCTCCGACGCCGGCGGCTACTCGACCCACCAGTACCGCGCGGTGTTCGCGGGCCTCGTGCCCGCGTCCCATCCGCGTCTCGCGACCGTCGTCGTGATCGACCAGCCGAGCGGACCGCTCTACTACGGCGGTGAAGTCGCCGCCCCGGTGTTCTCGAGCGTGATGACGGGGGCGATGCGGCTGCTCGACGTGCCGCCGGACAATCTGCAGGCGATGCCGGCGACGACGCTCGTGCGCCTCGACGAGGCCCCATGAGCGCCGCGAGCGGGACCTCAGGCCGCGTCGGGCTCGCCGATCTGCTCCGGGGGATCGCGGCGATTCCGGACACCTCGGTCGGAATCCGCGACCTCGCCCTCGACAGCCGCGAGGTCCAGCGCGACGGGCTGTTCCTCGCAGTGCGCGGCCGCGGCGCTCACGGACTCGCCTACGTCGACGAGGCGGTGCGCCGCGGCGCCGCCGCGGTGCTCTGGGAGCCCGCGGGGAGCGACCGTCCGCCCGTGCTCCCGCCGTCGGTGTTCGCCGCGCCCGTCGAGGCGCTGGCGCGGCACGCGGGCGCGATCGCCGACCGGTTCTTCGGCCGTCCGTCGGCCACGCTCGCGGTCCACGGGATCACCGGCACGAACGGCAAGACGACCTGCGCGCTGCTGCTCGCGCAGACGCTCACCCGGCTCGGTGCGCACACCGGGTACCTCGGCACGCTCGGCTGGGGCGCGATCGGCGCGCTGCAAGCGCAGAGCCACACGACGCCGGACGTCGTCACCGTCCACCGCCGGCTCGCCGCGCTGCGCGACGCGGGGATGCGCGAAGTCGCGGTCGAGGTGTCCTCGCATGCGCTCGATCAGGGGCGCGTCGACGGCGTGCGCTTCGCGAGCGCCGCGTTCACGAACTTGAGCCGCGACCACCTCGACTATCACGGGACGATGCAGGCGTACGGCGACGCGAAGTCGAAGCTGTTCGCGACCGATGGGCTGCGGCGGATCGTGATCCATGCCGGCGACGCCTTCGGGCGCGAACTGCTCCGCCGGCACGCGGGCCGCGCGCCGCGAACCGCGGTGTGGGTCGGCGGCGACGCCGCCGATGCCGATGCGCCCGCGGAGCAGCGCTTGCACGCTCACCGCGTCGCGGTCGAGCGGCGCGGCTTGCGGCTCGACCTCGCCGGCACGTTCGGCACGGCGACCGTGCACACGCCGCTGATCGGGCGCTTCAACGCCGAGAACGCCGTGCTCGTGCTCGGGATCGCGGCCGCGGCCGGCGCGCCGCTCGCCGAGGCCGCGGCGGTGCTCGCGGCGGTGGAGCCGCCGCCGGGTCGCATGCAGGTGGTCGCGACCGACCGCGACGACCGACCGCTCGCGGTGATCGACTACGCGCACACGCCGGATGCGCTCGCGAAGGCCCTCGGTGCGCTGCGCGAGCACTGTCGCGGCGCCCTGTGGTGCGTGTTCGGCTGCGGCGGCGACCGCGACGCCGGCAAGCGTGCGCTGATGGGCGCGGTCGCCGATGGCCTCGCGGATCACCTGATCGTCACCGACGACAATCCGCGCTCCGAGGACCCGGCGGCGATCACCGCCGCGATCCTCGGCGGGATCAAGATCCACCCGGCGCGGGTGATCCACGACCGCGCGCGCGCGATCGGCGAGGCGCTCGCGGCGGCCGCGGCGGGCGACGTCGTGCTGATCGCGGGCAAGGGCCACGAGGACTACCAGATCTACGGCGATCGGCGGCGCGAGTTCAGCGATCTCGTCGAGGCGCGGCGGGCGCTCGGGGAGGCGGCATGAATCGCACCCTCGGCGAGGCGGCGGCCGCGGTCGGCGGGCGGCTGGCGGGTCCCGACCGCGCCTATGCGTCGGTGTCGACCGACACCCGCACGCTCGACGCGGGCGCGCTGTTCGTCGCGCTGCGCGGCCCGAACTTCGACGGCGCCGACTTCCTCGAGGCCGCCGCCGCCGCCGGGGCGGTCGGCGCGATCGTCGAGCGCCGCGCGCCGGTCGCTTTGCCGCAGATCCTCGTCGGCGACACCTTGCGGGCGCTGCAGCGGCTCGCTCAGGTCTGGCGCGACGCGTTCCGCTTGCCGGTCGTCGCGGTCGCCGGCAGCAACGGCAAGACCACGACCAAGGAGATGATCGCCGCGATCCTCGCGCGGCGCGGCCCGTGCCTCGCGACCCGGGGAAACTTCAACAATCACATCGGCGTGCCGCTCACGCTGCTGCGGCTCGAGCCCGAGCATCAGGCGGCGGTCGTCGAGATCGGCGCGAACCGGATCGGCGACGTCGCCGCGTTGATGGCGATCGTCCGGCCGACCGTCGGTCTGGTCACGAACGCGGGCGCGGAACACCTCGAGGGGTTCGGTGACCTCGACGGCGTCGCGCGCGGCGAGGGGGAGGCGATCGGCGGCCTCGAGCCCGACGCGACCGCGGTGATCAACGCGGACGATCATTACGCGGATTACTGGCGCGGCCTCGCCGGCACGCGCCGCGTGCTGGGCTTCGGCCTCGGCGCGACCGCCGAGTTCCGCGCGCGCGATCCGGTGCTCGGGATCGAGGGCGGCGAGTTCGCGATGCGCTTCGATCTCGATTGCCCCCTCGGCCGCGAGCCGATGCTGGTGCACGCCGGCGGCACGCACAACGTGCGCAACGCGGCCGCCGCGGCCGCCGCGGCCTACGCGGCCGGCGCGTCGATCGATGCGATCGGTGCGGGGCTCGCCGACTTCCGGCCGGTCGCGGGGCGGCTGCAGCTCAAGCCCGGCGCGCGCGGCAGCTGGATCATCGACGATTCGTACAACGCCAATCCGAGCTCGGTGCGCGCCGCGATCGACGTGCTCGGCACCCTCCCGGGCACGAAATGGCTGGTGCTCGGCGACATGGCCGAGCTCGGACCCGGCGGCCCGGACCGCCACGCCGAGATCGGCGCGGCGGCGCGGGCGGGCGGCGTCGAGCGCTTGTTCGCGGTCGGTCCGCTGACGGCGCGCGCGGTCGACGCGTTCGGCGCGGGCGGCGAGTGGTTCGAGGACGCCGACGCGCTCGTGCGCCGGCTGCGGACGCAACTCGGACCGACCGTCACGGTGCTGGTCAAGGGCTCGCGCGTGAATCGTCTGGAGCGCGTGGTCGAGGCGCTCGCGGCCGCGGGCGCAGGCGCGAGGGAGGGCTGACGCGATGCTGCTCTATCTCGCCGAATACCTGATGCGGACCCACTCGGCCTTCCGCGTGTTCCAGTACCTCACGCTGCGGGCGATCCTCGCGGCGATCACCGGCCTCGCGATCGCGCTGTTCGTCGGCCCGCGGATGATCGCGGCCCTGTCGCGCTACCAGATCGGCCAGCGGGTGCGCAGCGACGGCCCGAAGTCGCACCTGCCGAAGGCCGGGACGCCGACGATGGGCGGCGGGCTCATCCTGGTCGCGATCGCGCTCGGCACCCTGCTGTGGTCGGACCTCGTGAACCGCTTCGTCTGGGTGCTGCTCGCGACCACGCTGGCGTTCGGCGCGATCGGGTTCTACGACGATTACCTGAAGCTCGTCGTCGGCAACTCGCGGGGCCTCGCGGCGCGCTACAAGTACCTCGCGCAGTCGGTCGCGGGCATCGGCGCGGCGTACGCGCTGTACCACTTCCATCGATCGCCCGACGAAACCTCGCTCTACGTGCCGTTCTTCAAGACGGTCGCGGTGCCGATGGGTGCGGTCGGGTTCGTCGCGCTCTCCTATTTCGTGATCGTCGGCAGCAGCAACGCGGTGAACCTGACCGACGGCCTCGATGGGCTCGCGATCATGCCCGCGGTGATGGTCGCCGCCGCGCTCGGCGTGTTCGCCTACGCGACCGGCAACTTCAAGTTCGCCGACTACCTGCACATCCCGTACATCCCCGGCGCCGGCGAGGTGCTGGTCTTCAGCGCGACGCTGGTCGGCGCGGGGCTCGGCTTCCTGTGGTTCAACGCCTATCCCGCGCAGGTGTTCATGGGCGACGTCGGTGCGCTCGCGATCGGCGCGAGCCTCGGCACCGCGGCGGTGATCGTGCGCCAGGAGATCGTGCTGTTCGTGATGGGGGGCGTGTTCGTCCTCGAGACCGTCTCGGTGATGCTGCAGGTCGCGTCGTTCAAGCTGACCGGCAAGCGGCTGTTCCGGATGGCGCCGATCCATCACCACTTCGAATTGAAAGGATGGGCGGAGCCGAAGGTGATCGTGCGCTTCTGGATCATCAGCTTCGTGCTGGTGCTGGCGGGGTTGGCGACATTGAAAATCCGATGAGCGTCGTCGTGATCGGCCTCGGCAAGACGGGCGTTTCCTGCGTGCGCCACCTGGCGCGGCGCGGCGTCGCCGTGCGCGTGACCGATTCGCGCGCGTCGCCGCCGGGGCTCGCCGCGCTCGCCGATCTCGCCGCGCGCGTGGACCTGCGCCTCGGCGGATTCGACGAATCGGTCCTCGACGGCGCGAGCCAGGTGCTGATCTCGCCGGGCGTGTCGCTCGAGGAGCCGATCGCGCGTGCCGCGCGCCGGCGCGGCCTCGAGATCGTCGGCGACGTGGAACTGTTCGCGCGCGAGGCGCGCGCGCCGACGATCGGCATCACCGGCACCAACGGCAAGAGCACCGTGACGAGCTTGGTCGCGCACATGGCCGCGGCCGCGGGCCGGCGCGTGCTCGCCGGCGGCAATCTCGGCGACCCGGCGCTCGACTTGCTCGCGCGCCCGGTGCCCGAGCTGTACGTGCTCGAGCTGTCGAGCTTTCAGCTGGAGACGACCTCCTCGCTCGAGCTGCGGGCGGCGACGGTGCTCAACCTGAGCCCGGACCATCTCGATCGCTACGCGTCGATCGAGGCGTACGCGGCTGCGAAGGGACGGATCTTCCGGCACGCGGCCGCGGCGGTGCTGAACGCGGACGACCCGCGGGTGTTCGCGATGCGGCCCGAGCGCGCGGCCGTGACGACGTTCTCGGTGCGCCGGGCCGACGCCGATTTCGCGCTCGCGGGCGACGTGCTGGTGCGCCGCGGGGTGCCGCTGCTCGCGCAATCGCGGCTGAAGATCGCGGGACGGCACAACGCGGCCAACGCGCTCGCCGCGCTCGCGCTCGGCGAGGCGGTCGGCCTCGAACTCGACGCGATGACGCGCGCGCTCGAGACCTTCCCGGGACTGCCGCACCGCTCCGAGTGGATCGCGGACATCGACGGCGTGCGCTACCTCGACGACTCGAAGGGCACGAACGTCGGTGCGACCCTCGCCGCGGTGGAGGGGAGCGATCGGCCGCTGGTGATGATCCTCGGCGGCGACGGCAAGGGGCAGAACTTCGCGCCACTCGCGGCCGTGTTCCGCGGGCGGGTGCGGGCCGCGGTGCTGATCGGCCGCGACGCGCCGGCGCTCGCGGCGGCGATCGGCTGCCTCTGTCCGATCGAGCGTGCGGCGTCGCTGCCCGAGGCGGTCGCCGCCGCCGCGCGGCTCGCGCGAGCCGGCGACGCGGTGCTGCTGTCGCCCGCGTGCGCGAGTCTCGACATGTTCCGCGACTACGCCGAGCGCGGCGAGGTGTTCGCCGCCGCGGTGCGCGCCCTCCCGGGGGAGCGCGCGTGAGCGGCACGACCTTGACCCAGGGGCTGCGGGTCCGCGATCGGATGCCCTTCGCCTGGGACCCGATCACGCTCGGGATCGCGGCCGCGCTGTTCCTGGTCGGCTTGATCATGGTCACCTCGGCGTCGATGTCGATCGCCGGCCGCGACTACGGCAACCCGTTCTATTTCCTCGAGCGGCAGTTCGTCTACGGCTTCCTCGGGATCGGCTTCGCGTGGGTCGTCGCGCAGCTGCCGACGCGGCTGTGGGAGCGCTACAGCACCGTGCTGCTGCTCGCCGGGCTGGCGGTGCTGCTGGTGGTGCTGATCCCGGGGATCGGCGTGAGGATCAACGGCTCGCGGCGCTGGCTGCGGCTCGGTCCCGCGAGCTTCCAGGTCTCGGAGCTCGCGCGGGTGCTGATCGTGAATTGGGTCTGCGGATACTGCGTGCGCAAGCGCGCCGAGCTCGAGGAGACGTTGCGCGGGATCGCGAAGCCGATCGGGGTGATCGTCGTGGCCTCGGTGCTGCTGCTCGCGGAGCCGGACTTCGGTGCGACCGCGGTGTTGTTCGTGACCGGTCTCGCGGTGTTGTTCGTCGCCGGCGCGCGCCTGCGCTACGTGCTGCTGCTGTTGCTCACCGGGACCGCCGCGCTCGCGGTGCTGGCGTTCACCTCGGCCTACCGGCTGAAGCGGCTCACCGTGTTCCTCCACCCGTGGAACGATCCGTTCAACAGCGGCTTCCAGCTCACCCAGTCGCTGATCGCGTTCGGCCGCGGCTCGCTGTTCGGGGTCGGCCTCGGCAACAGCGTGCAGAAGCTGTTCTACCTGCCCGAGGCGCACACCGACTTCGTGTTCGCGGTGCTCGCCGAGGAGCTCGGCCTCGTCGGCGTGTTCGGCGTGATCGCGCTGTTCGTCGCGCTCGTGTGGCGGGCGGTCGTGGTCTCGCGGATGGCAGCGCGCGCCGGATTGCACTATCAGGCGTACCTCGCGCTGTCCTTCGGCGTCTGGGTCGGCCTGCAGGCGGCGATCAACATGGGCGTCGACATGGGCGTGCTGCCGACCAAGGGACTCACGCTGCCGCTGATCAGTTACGGCCGCAGCAGCCTGCTGGTCACGCTCGCGTGGATCGGGGTGCTGCTGCGGATCCACCACGAGGTCAAGTGCGCGTCGCGGGCCGCGGTGATGCGTCCGGCCGGGGGCGAGCGATGATCGGCGGTCCCGTGCTGATCGCGGCCGGCGGCACCGGCGGGCACGTGTTCCCGGCGCTCGCGGTCGCCCGCGCGCTGCGCGAGCGGGGCGTCGCGGTCGTGTGGCTCGGCACCGCCGGCGGCATGGAAGCGCGCGTCGTGCCCGCGAACGGCTTCGCGATCGAATGGGTGCGCGTCGCCGGGATCCGCGGCAAGGGCGCGGGCGCCTGGCTGCTCGCGCCGTTTCGGCTCGCGCGGGCGGTCGTCGATGCGATCGGGGTGATGCGTCGCCGCCGGCCGGGGGTGGTCCTCGGGGCCGGCGGGTTCGTCAGCGGGCCGGGCGGGATCGCCGCTTGGCTGTTGCGGATCCCGCTGTTGATCCACGAACAGAATGCGGTCGCCGGCCTCACCAACCGCTGGCTCGCCCGGCTCGCGCGCGAGGTGCTCGAGGCGTTCCCGGGCAGCTTCGGCCCGGGGGTGCGGGCACGCTGCATCGGCAATCCGGTGCGCGCCGACATCGCGGCGATCCCGCCGCCGGCGCTGCGTTTCGCGGACCGCGCCGGACGGGCGCGCGTGCTCGTGATCGGCGGCAGCCAGGGGGCGCGGCGCTTGAACGAACTCCTACCGGAGGCGGTCGCGCGGCTCGCGCCGGCCGCCCGACCGGAGATCCTGCATCAAACCGGCGCACGCCATCTCGAGGCGACCCGGGCCGCGTACGCGCGCGCGGGCGTCGCTGCCGAGGTCCGCGCGTTCATCGACGACATGGCCGCGGCTTACGCGTGGGCGGACTTCGCGATCTGCCGCGCCGGTGCGCTCACGATCGCGGAGCTGCAGGCGGCCGGCCTCGGCGCGATCCTGGTGCCGTTCCCGGCGGCGGTGGACGACCACCAGACGCGCAATGCCGAGTTCCTGGTGCGCGCCGGCGCCGCGGTGCTCGCGCCGGAGGCGGGTCTCGATGCCGAGCGGCTGGCGGGCGCGATCGCGGCGCTCGCGGACGATCGGGCGCGGCGCCGGCAGATGGCCGAGGCGGCGCGCGCGGGCGGGGTCACGGATGCGGCGGCGACGCTCGCGGACCTGTGCATCGCCGCGGGGGGCGCGCGATGAGCGACCGCATGCGGCGCATCCAGCGGATCCACTTCGTCGGCATCGGCGGCAGCGGGATGGGCGGCATCGCCGAGGTGCTGCTCAACCTCGGCTATGCGATCCAGGGGTCGGACGCGCGCGCGAGCGCCGTCACGCAGCGGCTCGCACGGCTCGGCGCGACCGTGTTCGTCGGCCACGCGGCGGAGCACCTCGGCGACGCCGACGTCGTCGTGGTCTCGAGCGCCGTGCAGCGCGACAACCCCGAGGTCGCCGCGGCGCTCGCGCGGCGCATCCCGGTCGTGCCGCGCGCCGAGATGCTCGGGGAGCTGATGCGTTTCCGCTACTCGATCGCGGTTGCGGGCACGCACGGCAAGACCACGACGACGAGCCTGGTCGCGAGCGTGCTCGCCGAGGCGGGGCTCGATCCGACCTTCGTGATCGGCGGGCGCCTGAAGAGCGCCGACAGCAACGCGCGACTCGGCGCGGGGGAATACCTGGTCGCCGAGGCGGACGAGAGCGACGCCTCGTTCATGCACCTGCAGCCGATGATCGCGATCGTCACCAACATCGACAACGACCATCTCGCGACCCACGAAGGCGACTTCGCGCGGCTGCGGCACAGCTTCGTCGACTTCCTGCACAACCTGCCGTTCTACGGACTCGCGGTCCTGTGCCTCGACGACCCCGAGGTGCGCGCGATCCGCGACACGGTCGCGCGCCCCTGCCTCACCTACGGGTTCGACGCGGCCGCCGACGTGCGGGCGGCCAGCGTGCACCGCGAACGGTTGCAGTCGCGCTTCGAGGCGTTGCGCGCGGGCCGCGCGCCGCTGCCGGTCCGGCTGAACCTGCCGGGGCGGCACAACGTGCAGAACGCGCTCGCGGCGATCGCGGTCGCGACCGATCTGGAGATCCCGGACGCGGTGATCCAGCGCGCGCTCGAGAACTTCCAGGGCATCGATCGACGGCTGCAGACGCTCGGCGAGCTGCGCTGGGCGGGCGGACGGGCACTGCTGGTCGACGACTACGGACACCATCCGACCGAGATCGCCGCGACGCTCGAGGCGGCGCGCCAGGGCTGGCCGGAGCGGCGGCTGGTGCTCGCGTTCCAGCCGCACCGCTACACGCGCACGCGCGACCTGCTCGACGACTTCGCGCGCGTGCTGGGCGACGCCGACGTGCTGCTGGTCACCGAGGTCTACGCGGCGGGCGAGCCGCCGATCGCCGGCGCCGACGGTCGGGCGATCTGCCGCGCGATCCGCGGCCGCGGCGTCGTCGAGCCGGTGTTCGTCGAGCGCGTCGAGGATCTCGCCGACGCGCTGCAGGGCGTGCTGCGCGACGGCGATCTCGTGCTCACGATGGGCGCGGGCAACATCGGCGCGGTCGCGCACGACTTGCGGCAGCGACTCGCCGCGGGGAGCGGCGCATGACGGGCCGCGTCGCCATGGACGCGCTCGCGCCGGACATCGAGTCCCGCGTGCTGCGCGACGTGCCGCTCGCCGCGCACACCTCGTGGCGGGTCGGCGGCCCGGCGGACCTGTATTTCGTGCCGCGCGACCTGCGCGACCTCGGCGCGTTCCTGCGGCAGCTACCGCCGCAGGTCCCGCTGCTGTGGATCGGTCTCGGCAGCAACCTGCTGGTGCGCGACGGCGGCTTCCGCGGTGCGGTGATCGGCACGCACGGCGCGCTCGGCAACATCGCGCGGATCGACGAGTCGACCGTGCACGCCGAGGCGGGCGTCGCCTGCGCGCGCATCGCGCGGCATTGCGCCCAATGGAACCTCGGGCCGGCGGAGTTCTTCGCCGGGATCCCGGGCACGCTCGGCGGCGCGCTCGCGATGAACGCCGGTGCCTGGGGCGGGGAGACCTGGCGGCAGGTGATCGAGGTCGACGCGATCGACCGGCGCGGCACCGTGCACACGCGCAGTCCCGCCGAGTATCGGATCGGCTATCGCAGCGTGCAGGGCCCCGAGGGCGAATGGTTCGTCGCGGCGCGCCTGCGGTTCACGCCGGGTCATCAGGGGGCAGCGGAGGCGATTCGGCAGATGCTCGAGCAACGCAAGCGCACCCAACCGATCGGCGAACGCAGCTGCGGCTCGGTGTTCACGAACCCGCCCGGCGATCACGCGGCGCGGCTGATCGACGCGGCCGGCCTGAAGGGGACCTGCATCGGCGACGCCTGCGTCTCCGAGAAGCACGCGAATTTCATCGTGAACCGCGGCGCGGCGCGCGCCGCGGACATCGAGGCGCTGATCCAGCGCGTGCGCGACACCGTCGCCGCGAAGTTCGGCGTGGCGTTGACGCCGGAAGTGCGCGTCGTCGGAGAGCCCGCATGAGTCGCCTGCGAGTCCGCGAGACGCCGCGCCGGATCGACGATCCGCGGGATTTCGGTCGGGTCGCCGTGCTGATGGGCGGCGATTCCTCGGAGCGCGAGATCTCGCTGCGGTCGGGCAACGCGGTGCTCGACGCACTGCGGCGTCGCGGCGTCGACGCGCGCGCGTTCGATCCGAGCGAACGTCCCGTCGCGGAGATCGCCGCGGAATTCGATCGAGCGTGGATCATCCTGCACGGCCCGGGCGGCGAGGACGGCTTGATCCAGGGCGCGCTCGAATGGCTCGGCGTCCCGTACACCGGCAGCGGCGTGCTCGCGTCGGCGCTGACGATGGACAAGCTGAAGACCAAGCTCGTCGTCGCCGGCGCCGGCCTCGACGTGCCGGCGTTCGTGCGTCTCGACGGCGAGGCGGACCTGGCCCGCGCGATCGCGTCGCTCGGCCTGCCGGTGATGGTCAAACCCGCGTCGCAGGGCTCGAGCGTCGGGATCAGCAAGGTCAAGACCGCCGCGGACCTGCCGCGCGCGTTCGCGGCGGCCCGCGGCGTGGAGCGCCTGGTGTTCGCCGAAGCGTTCGTCGACGGCGGGGAGTACACCGTCGGCATCCTGAAGGACCTGGCGCTGCCGTCGATCCGCATCGAGCCCGCGACCGAGTTCTACGACTACGAGGCGAAGTACTTCCGCGACGACACCGTCTATCGGTGCCCGAGCGGGCTCGACGAACGCGAGGAGGCCGCGCTCAGCGCCGCCGCGCTCGCCGCGTTCGCGGCGACCGGCTGTCAGGGCTGGGGACGCGTCGACTTCGTGCGCGACGCGCGCGATGGCCGCTTCTACTTCATCGAGATCAACACGACGCCCGGGATGACCGATCACAGCCTCGTGCCGAAGGCGGCGCGACGCGCGGGGATCGAGTTCGAGGAGCTCGTCTGGCAGGTGCTGGAAACGAGCTTTGCGCGGGAGCCCCGATGAGCGCGGGCGTGCTGCAGCGTCGCAACCGATACAAGCGGCCGGAAGAGGTGCGCTTCTCCTGGCGTCGCTTGCGCTCGGAGGTCGACTGGCGCCGGGTCGCGCACTACGTCGGGCCGCTCGCGCTGGTCGTCGCCGGCCTCGGGGCGCTCGCCTGGGGGCTGAACCGGCCGCTGCGCGCGGTGTCGATCGACGGCAGCTTCCAACGGGTCTCGCCGACCGAGATCGAGGCGGCCGTCGCGCCGTACCTGTCGGCGGGCTTCATGTCGGTGAACATCGATGCGATCCGGCGCGCGGTCCAGGCGATTCCGTGGGTCGATCGCGCGCGCGTGCAACGTCGCTGGCCGATGGGCCTCGAGGTCACGGTCGTCGAACAGACCGCGGCGGCGCGCTGGAACGGCAGCGGCCTGATCAACGCGCGCGGCGACCTGTTCTTGCGCGATGCGAGCGATCCTCCCGCCGCACTGCCGCTGCTCAGCGGCCCCGACGGGACCGAAGGCGACGTCGCGAAACGCTACTTCGCGGCCGAGCCGCTGGTCGGCGCGGCGGGCCTGCGGATCGCCGCGCTCAAGCTCGACGCCCGCGGCGCCTGGGAGATGGATCTCACGAACGGACTGGCCGTTCGTCTCGGCCGCCACCAGGTCGCGCGGCGCATCCGGCGCTTCGTCGACACGGCGGCCCGGATCGTGATCCCGCGATTGAGCGACGTCGAATACGTCGACATGCGCTATGCGAACGGCTTCGCGGTCGGCTGGCGTCCCGGCGCGAGCGCGACGGCGCCCGCCGCGCCGTCCGCGGGCGGCGCGAGTCCGCACACCGGCGCCGGCGCGCGCACGCCGCCGAGCGGCGCGGCGGCGCCGGCACCGATACCCACCTCCGTACCCAAGGCAGCTTGAAGGGTCACTACATTCATGGCCAAGCGTTCAGATCGTCAACTTCTCGTCGGACTCGACATCGGTACGAGCAAGGTCGTCGCGATCGTCGGCGAGCTCCAAGCCGACGGCACGATCGAGGTGATCGGCATCGGCAGTCATCCGTCGCGCGGATTGAAGAAGGGCGTCGTCGTCAACATCGAGTCGACGGTGCAGTCGATCCAGCGCGCGGTCGAGGAGGCGGAGCTGATGGCCGGGTGCGAGATCCACTCGGTCTACGCGGGCATCGCCGGCAGCCACGTGCGCAGCCTCAATTCCCACGGCATCGTCGCGATCAAGGACAAGGAGGTCGTACAGGGCGACGTCGACCGCGTGATCGACGCCGCGAAGGCCGTCGCGATCCCCGCCGACCAGAAGATCCTGCACGTGCTCCCGCAGGAATACATCATCGATTCGCAGGAGGGCATCCGCGATCCGATCGGCATGTCCGGCGTCCGGCTCGAGGCGAAAGTGCACATCGTGACCGGCGCCGACAGCGCCGCGCAGAACATCGTGAAGTGCGTGCAGCGCTGCGGGATCGCGGTCGACGACATCGTGCT
>JAJYFF010000033.1:0-4850 GCA_021785405.1 Pseudomonadota bacterium
GCGCGCTCGCGTCGCGCAACTCCACGCGATAGCGCACGCCGCGCGGGATCACCGCGATCTCGCAGGGCTCCACCACGAGGCGGCCGAACTCGGTCGCGAGCGCGAGGGTGCCGTGCTCGGGCACGATCAGCCACTCGCCGTCGGCGCTGAAGAAGAAGCGCTCCTGCATCGAGCGGTTGGCCGCGTACAGATGGATCGCGCAGCCCGTCTGCGCCTCCGCGGAGCCGGTTCCCGCGACCGTGACGAGTCCGTCGAGAAAGTCCGTCGGCGCCGACGGCAGCGCGAGCGGATCCCAGCGCAGGCGGTTCGGTGCGGACGGGGGGAACGCGGACGGATCGGCGAGTCCGGCGTGCGCAAGCGGCGTGAACTCGCCGTGCACCGCCGCCGGGCGGATCCGGTAGAGCCAGGAGCGGCGGTTCGCGTGCCGGGGCGCGGTGAACGCGGTGCCGGAGAGTTGCTCGGCGTAGAGTCCGTACGCGCAGCGCTGCGGCGAGTTGCGGCCCCGTGGCAGCGCGCCCGGCAAGGCTTCGGCCGCGAATTCGTTGTCGAAGCCGCTCTGGTAGTCGGAAGGATCGTCCGCCCGGTGCCGTTCGTTCACGTACGCGCCGCGTCTTGCCGTGTGGGTTTTGTTAGTCTAATCAAATCCGATCCCCCTCGCACGGTGGCCCCCGACGATGACACGCACCCCGATCGATCTGCGCAGCGACACCGTGACCCGGCCGACCGACGCGATGCGCCGCGCGATGGCCGCGGCCGAGGTCGGCGACGACGTGTACGGCGACGATCCGACCGTGAACCGGCTGCAGGCGCTCGCGGCCGAGCGCTTCGGGTTCGAGCGGGCGCTCTTCTTTCCGACCGGCACGCAGAGCAACCTCGCCGCGCTGATGGCGCACTGCGGCCGCGGCGACGAGTACCTGGTCGGCCAGGAAGCGCACACCTACCGCTACGAGCAGGGCGGCGCCGCGGTGCTCGGCAGCATCCAGCCGCAGCCGCTGGAGAACGAGCCGGACGGCACGATCGAGCTCGCGCGGATCGCGGCGGCGATCAAGCCGGTGGACGTGCACTTCGCGCGCACCCGGCTGCTCGCGCTGGAGAACACGATCGGCGGACGCGTGCTGCCGCTGGATTATCTGCGCGAGGCGACCGCGTTCGCGCACGCGCGCGGACTCGCGACCCATCTGGACGGCGCGCGGCTCTACAACGCGATCGTGAAGCTCGGCGTCGCCGAACGCACCGCGGTCGCGGGCTTCGATTCGGTGTCGCTGTGCCTGTCGAAGGGCTTGGGCGCGCCGGTCGGGACGCTGCTGCTCGGGAGCGCGCCGTTCATCGAGGCGGCGCGGCGCTGGCGCAAGGCGCTCGGCGGCGGGATGCGCCAGGCGGGCGTGCTCGCGGCCGCCGGGATCCACGCGCTCCTGCACCACGTGGCGCGGCTCGCGGAGGATCACGACAACGCCGCGCGGCTCGCGCTGGGCCTGCGCGGGCTCGGTCTCGACGCACCGACGCCACAGACGAACATCGTGTACGTCGCGATCCCCGGCGCCGACGTCGCGCCGCTGCGCGCGGCGCTCGCGGCGGCCGGAATCCTCGCGACCGTCGCCGAGCGCACGCGGCTCGCGACCCACCTGCAGGTCTCGCGCGCCGACGTCGCGGCCGCGGTCGACGCGTTCGCGCGTTACTTCCGTCGCGGCTGATCGAGTCCGCGCCAGCGTCGGCGCGCACGGCGCAGCGCCGCGGGATCGTCGACGTCGCTCGCGGCCGAGTGCATCGCGACGAGGCGCCGGCCCTCCGGCGCGGTGGCCCCGGCCAGATCCTTGAGTCCCGAGTCGCCGCGGACGGTCGCTGCGGTTGCGAACAGGTGGTGCGGCAGGATCAGCGGTGCGCCGGCGCCCGTCCCGGTGCGGCGCGCGACCAGCCGGCGCGGCGCCGCGCGCCATGCGGCGACGAGGTGCGCGAGATCGCGCGCGCGCAGTGCCGCGAGATCGACCGGGACGAAGAGGACCGCCGACGCGCCGCGCGCGCGGGCGGTGGCAATCCCGGTGCGCACCGAGCTCGACAAGCCGTGCGCGCGGCGCGGGTTCGTCCGGATCTCGGCCGACAGACCCCGCAGCTCCGCCGCGAAGCGCACCGCGCGCGGCGGCGCGACGACGATCGTGTGTGCATCGCCGAACGGTGCGAGCAGCGTCGCGGTTCGCCGCAGCAAGCCGACTCCGCGGACGCGGGCGAGCGCCTTCGGCTGACCGAGGCGCCGCGAGAAGCCCGCGGCGAGGATCACGATCCAGAGCGAGGGTCGATGGCGGGCGCGCATTGGTATGATGGTGCCATGAAAAAGAGCTATTTCGGTCTGCGCCGCCGCACGATCGTGGCGCCGTTGTGGCTCGCGGGACTCGCGTTCGTGCTGGTCGTGGGCGCGTCGACCTGGCTGTGGAACACGGCCGATTCGACGATCCTGGTGCTCGTCCCGAGTTCGGTCGGCGCGGCCCACGGAGCTGGGCCGTTCGGGACGGGGTCCGGGCCGGATGCGATCGATGCGATCTACGCGGCCGACACCGCGGGCGCGCGCGCGGCCGCGGCGCCGCTCGCGGCGCGGCTCGGGTTGCCGGTCGAAGTCGCGGAGGGTGACGCCGAATCCCTGATCGCCGACGCGCTCGGTGCCCATCGGGGAGGGCGTGTCGTGATCGTCGCGAGCGTCGCGGCGATCCCGGGCCTCGTCGAGGCAGTCGGTGATCTGCCCGTCCCGAGCGTTGCAAGCCTCGATCCGCAGACGGTGCTCGTGATCGGCGTGCCGCGGATCGGCCGGCCGAATCTGCTGCGGCTGCAGGAGTGATTCCGCCGAGTCGCGGGCCGGCGCGCGCGGCGCAGCACGCTCTCTCGGGCGTGCACGATGGAATGTTTTTTTTCGAGCGGTTTGCTGTTAGTATGCGACGCCTTTTGCGGGGGGGCGTTCGGATTTCGGGGGAGTAGCTCAGCTGGGAGAGCGTCGCGTTCGCAATGCGAAGGTCGAGGGTTCGATCCCCTTCTCCTCCACCACCACCCACCCTGCAGGAAGATGTCCGTAGACCGCGCCAGCTCCACGCGGTCGCGCGCGCGGTCCACGGCCCCGGTAGCTCAGTGGATAGAGCGAATGCCTCCTAAGCGTTAGGTCGCAGGTTCGATTCCTGCCCGGGGCACCCCATTGATCCGGGTCCATTCCGCCCAGGCGATGCCGCCCGTGGTGGCGTTGTAAGAGATTCTCGCTTCGATTTAACAGTGCGACTGTCGAGAATTTTTACAGATGTGCGGCGGATCATCCGATATGTCTGTCTAAGTCATTGATCCAACGGATAATCCAAAAATGGCACGAACATTGCTTGCCTTCTCGGTAAGGCATATTCAGATCAAGCGAAGAGCGCAAGGAGCCCTAACATCATGAACGTCAAGATCGGATCTTTGTTGAGTGTCGTCGCTGCGGGGCTCCTGGCGGCTTCCGCGGCGTCAGCGAACATGCTGACGTACCAGAACGTGACCTTCACGACGACCGCGTTGAGTGGTAACGAGTTGCAACTGACGATCGACAACGCCACGAATGCGACCGGCGATTGGAGCGGGGTGAATTATTTGTACGCCCTCGCATTGACCTCGTCCGCGACTCAGTGGACGTTTTCCAGCGTCGGTGTGAGCAGCACTAGCATTCCAACCGGCACGATCTCCACCTACCTGGGAGGCGGCCTCAATGCGAGCGGTTGCGACGGCAGCGGGTCTGGATACTTTTGTTACAGTTGGAGTCCGATGCTGTCGCTGTCGAACCACATGGTGTTCGATTTCACGTTCGCCGGTGCGCCGAGCGGCGGTGAAGACTTCAGCCTGCCGCACCTCAAACTGAATTTCTATACCAATACGAACGACGCGAACAAGACCGGGTCGCTGCTGTCGATGGACATCCCGAGTGGGTCGGTCCCGGAGCCCGGTGCGCTCGCGCTGATGGCGGTGGGCCTGTTCGGCCTGGGTTGGGCCATTCGCCGGCGGCGTGTCAGCTGAGCGAATCGCGGATCCGACGCGAGTCGATCGAAAAAACCCCGGCACTGCCGGGGTTTTTTTGTGCGCACGGCAGGGCGCGACGGGCGTATCCTGCGCCGGTAGTGTCAAGACGCGAAGAACGGATGCGCATCGAACTCGATCCCTTGGAGATCCGCATCATCGGCTGCCTGCTCGAGAAGCAGATCACGACGCCCGATCAATATCCGCTGTCGCTGAACGCGCTGGTGAACGCCTGCAATCAGAAGAGCAACCGCGATCCGGTGATGGACGTCGATGAGTCGACGGTGCGACGCACGGTCGACGCGCTCACGCGCAAGCACCTGGTGCTCGAGCGATCGGGTTTCGGGAGTCGCGTACCGAAGTACCAGCAGCTCTTTTGCAATACGGAGTACGGGAGCCTGAAGTTCTCGCCCCAGGAGCTCGCGATCGTCTGCGAGCTCATGCTGCGCGGCGCCCAGACTCCGGGCGAGCTGCGGTCCCGCGCCAGCCGGATGGCGCCGTTCGGCGACGTCTCGGACGCGGAGACCGCGTTGCAGGCGCTGCTCGACCGCGAAGAAGGACCGCTGGTCGCGCGACTGCCGCGCGAGCCGGGACGTCGCGAGTCGCGCTACCGACACCTGTTCGGCGGCGAGCCGGCGCAGCAACCCGTGGTGGACGACGCCACGCCCGATGATCCGGCTGCGGCGACCGAACGAGCCGGGCTCGCGAGCCGCGTCGCGAAGCTCGAGGAGGAGGTGCGGCGGCTCCGCGCGCAACTCGAGGAGCTGAACCCGCCCGGACGGTGAACGCGCGATCGCCCGCGCTGCCGCGTCGCGACGCCCGCCATCCGGGGTTGT
>JAJYFF010000033.1:4860-28683 GCA_021785405.1 Pseudomonadota bacterium
ATCTTTTAATCAAGATCCCTGATGGGGATCTCTATCGAACCATCATGAAACTTGACCGCCACGGCCGGAATCGCCATCAAGAAAGTTGGCGGTGCTCACGCGACGCCCGCCATCCGGGGTTGTACGCATGCCCGGCGCAGGCAGGGGGTGCGATACTGCCCGGCAGGATGCCGGACGAATTCCTCCACGACCCGCGGATCGCGTATTTCTCGATGGAGATCGCGCTGCGCAGCGAGATCCCGACCTATTCCGGCGGCTTGGGGGTGCTGGCGGGCGATACGCTGCGATCGGCGGCCGACCTCGACTTTCCGATGGTCGCGGTGAGCCTCGTGAGTCGCGCGGGCTATTTTCGCCAGGGGATCGACGCGGACGGACGGCAGGTCGAGGCGCCGGCGCCGTGGCGACCCGAGGACTGGGCGCGGCCCTTGAGCGCGAAGATCGCGGTCGAGATCGAGCGACGTCCGGTCTGGGTCGGCGCGTGGCTGTACGTGGTCGAGGGGCAACGTGGCGGCCGCGCGCCGGTGTTGTTGCTGGACACGCAGTACGCCGAGAACGATCCACGGGATCGGGAAATCACCCACTACCTCTACGGCGGCGACGACGCCTACCGCTTGAAGCAGGAAATCGTGCTCGGGATCGGCGGCACGCGGTTGCTGCGCGCGCTGGGATTCGAGATCCGTGCGTACCACATGAACGAGGGTCATTCGGCGCTGCTCGGACTCGAGATCCTGCGTCGCTATCGCTACCCCGCCCACGAGCTGCAGTCGGGCGAGTCGCCGTACGATCTGCCGCGGGTGCGCGCCCGCTGCCGGTTCACTACGCACACCCCGCTCGACGCGGGGCACGACCAGTTCGCGTACGAACTCGTCGAGCGGCTGTTCGGCGACGACGAGAGCGACGGCTACGTCGACTTGCCGATGCTGAAGCGTCTCGCCGGCGAGGACTCGCTGAACATGACCCGACTGGCGCTCAACCTGAGCGAGTACGTGAACGGCGTCGCGGAGCGTCACGCCGAGACCTCGCGGAAGATGTATCCCGGCTACCACGTGCATGCGATCACCAATGGCGTGCACCCCTTCACCTGGGTCGCGGAGGGCTTCCGCACGCTCTACGATCAGTACTTGCCCGGCTGGTGTCACGAGCCGGAGCGGCTCGCGCGCGCGGCCGATCGGATTCCGGTCGAGGCGCTCGAGGCCGCGCACGAGAGCGCGAAGCGGGCGCTGATCGCGCGAATCGCGGCGGAGCATGGCCGCACGTTCGATCCGGAGCGGCCGATCCTCGGATTCGCGCGACGGATGACCGCTTACAAGCGACCGGATCTCTTGTTCAGCGATCTCGACCGGCTGCGCGCGATCGCCGCGCGACAGCCGTTCCAGATCGTGCTGGCCGGGAAGGCCCATCCGCGGGATCAGCGCGGCAAGGAACTCATCGCCGAGCTCGTCCGTGCGGCGCGGACGCTCGGCGACGCGGTGCCGACCGTGTTCCTCGCCGACTACGACCTGCGGATATCGCAGCTGATGACCGCCGGCGCCGACGTGTGGCTGAACACGCCCTTGCCGCCGCTCGAGGCGTCCGGGACCAGCGGGATGAAGGCGGCACTGAACGGCGTGCCGAGCCTCTCGGTGCTCGACGGGTGGTGGGTCGAGGGATGCCTCGAGGGCGTGACCGGCTGGGCGATCGGGGAGCCCGGCGGCGCGGGCGACGCACCGGCGCTGTACGCGAAGCTCGAGAACGTGGTGCTGCCGCTCTACTACGCCCGCCGCACCGATCCGAGCGGCTGGCGGCGCGTGATGCAGGGCGCGATCACCAAGAACGGCGCGTACTTCAATACGCATCGAATGATGCGTCGCTACGCGGCCGAGGCGTATCAGCGCTGAGCGTGCGCGCCCGCTGCGGTCACGCCTCGCCGTAACAGCTGCGCGAGCTTCCGGTCCTGTCCGTACAGGTCGTCGAAGAAATCGATCGGCCCCGCCTCGGTCGCGAGCGCGGTACCGTACAGGATCATCACCGGGATCGGCCGGGGCAGCGTCACGTGGACGTTGTCCGCGCCGTGCATCGCCGCGACGATGCGCGCGTCGTCCCAGGTTCCGGGTCCCTGGCGCAGCACGTAGCGGGCGAGCGCGACCGGGTCGGCGACGCGGATACAGCCGTGGCTGAACGCGCGGCGGCTCAGCGTGAACAGCTCGCGCGCGGGCGTCCCGTGCATGAACACGTCGTGCGCGTTCGGGAAGATGAACTTCACCAAGCCGAGCGCATTGTCGTCGCCAGGCCGCTGGCGCACTCGCAGCCGCCCCGCGGCGAGCGCGGCGAGCGCCGACCGCGTCGGCGCGACGACCGGCGAGTCGTCGCTCGGGCCGCGAACGAGCTCGAAGTGATTGCGTGCGAGGTAGTGCGGGTGCCGCGCGATCGCCGGCAGGATCTCGTGCACGGCGATGTCGCGCGGCACGTTCCAGTAGGGCCGGAACACGACCTCCTTCACCTCTCCGGTGAACACCGGCGTGCGCTTCTTCGGATAGGTCTGGCCGACGATCACCGCCATCTGCAGCATCCCGGCGGTCCGGTCGTTCGCTTGGGCCAGCGCGAACAGGCGGAACTGCGGAATGTTCACGATGATCGGCGGTGCGGTGAACGGCGGCAGCCACCGGAAGCGCTCGAGCGTGAGCTCGATCTGTTCGATGCGGTGGGCGATCGGCGTGGTGAGCGCCGCGAACGTGCGCGGCCCGAGGACCCCGTCCGGCGTGAGTCCGTGGCGGGTTTGGAAGCGCTCGAGCGCGGCGACGAGCGACGGTCCGATCCGATCCACGTCCGCCGGCGCCGGCGCGGCACCCCCGGCGAGGTCGCCGACCGCGGCGAGCCGCCGTCGCAGCGCGGCCGCGCCGGCGTAGTCGTCGCCGAGGCGCAGCGCGCGCTGCGGCAGCCGCGGCAGGCGCGTCAAGTCCGGGATCGCCGCCAGTGCGCGGTATTTCGCGAGCGCTCGCACGAGCAGGCGGTAGTGATAGAACGGCGGTTCGACGGCGGCGACCGCCGCCGCGACGTTCCGGGTGCGCGCGAGCGCGACGACCGTTGCGGGCACGTCGAGCCGATGCGGCCGGCGCGGCATCTCGAAGCCCGCGGCGCGGGGATCGACCCGACCGTAATGCAGTTCGCTGACGAGGCGCAACGCCCCCCGGGTCACCGCTCGGTCGAGCGCCGCGAGCGTCGCGGGCGTCGCGGGCGACGCCTTGGACTCGGTGTCGAGCGCGGCCTGCAGCGCCGCGATCCGGGGTGCGCCGAGGTCGCTTGGATCGAGCCCCTGATCCGCGGCGTCGTCGATTTGCGCGACCACCGCGGCGCCTTGCGGGGTGAGTCGGCCGCCGGCGATCCACAGCGGCGGTTCGCGGCCCGCGTACACCGCGTCGAGCAGCGCGGCCTCGTGCGGGAGCGGGCGGCCCGGGGCGGCCGGAGCGCTCGCGGCCGCCGCCGCCGGCGCAGCCAGCGCGGTCAGCGCGGTCAGCGCAAGCAGTGAGACGAGTGCGCCGCCGAGAAACCGGCGTAAAATTTCCGGCGCGCGGCCAAGTCGGCCGCGAACCGGAGATCGATGATCAATCCCGCTCCTTCCGTCGCCGCGCCCCGGTCCGCGCCGCGCCCCGCCACGAGTGCCGGGGCACGCGGCGCCGAGCCGGGCACGGTCGCGATCTGCTTCGTGATCGCGGCGCTCGAACCGGTACGCGCTCGCCGGCTCGATGTGGAGGGGTTGCTCGGCGCGGTCGGGCTGTCGCCGCAGTTGCTGAAGCGGCCGCAGGCGCGCGTGTCGGCCAAGCAGTACGGAGAGCTGTGGCGTCGGATCGCGATCGCGTTGGACGACGAATTCTTCGGTCAGGACTCGCGTCGGATGAAGTCCGGTAGTTTCGCGATGCTCTGCCATTCGTTGATCCACTGTCGTACGCTCGCGCAAGCGCTCGAGCGCAGTCTACGCTTCTACCGGTTGATTCTCGACGATATCGGCGGCGCGCTGGTGCGCGGCGAAACGGGGGACGCACGGATCGAGTTGCGCGCGCGCGAGGGCGCGCCGAATCGCGTGTTCGCGCACGAAACCCTGTTGATGTTGATCTACGGAGTCGCCTGCTGGCTGGTGAACCGGCGCATTCCGATCCTCGCCGCCGAGTTCGCGTACCCCGAGCCCGCGCACGGCGCCGAGTACCGGCTGATGTACTCGACGGCCCTGCGTTTCGAGGCGCCGTGCACCGCCATCGCGTTCGATGCGAGCTACCTCGACCTGCCCGTGGTGCAGGACGAGCGCAGCATCAAGGAGTTCCTGCGCTTCGCGCCCGAGAACATCATCGTGAAGTACAAGAACACGCGCAGCCTCGGTGCGCGGATCCGGCGGCGTCTGCGGCAGACCTTGCCCGGATCGGTGCCCGCGTTCGCGGCGATCGCGCGCGAGTTGCACGTGACGCCGGCGACGCTGCGACGCCGGCTGCACGAGGAGGGCACCTCGTACCGATCGCTGAAGGACGAGTTGCGGCGGGATCTCGCGGTGCGCCAGTTGACGCACTCGGCGCGCAGCGTGATGGACATCGCGTTCGAGTTGGGTTTTTCCGAGCGCAGCTCGTTCCACCGGGCGTTTCGCAAGTGGACCGGCGCATCGCCGGGTGAATTCCGCCGGCGCGACCGCGGCGGCGGGGCGCGCGTCGACGACGGCATGTAGCCGAACCGTGCACCGCGGCTGAGCGATTCGGTCACTTTGACGCGACCGAGCGACTGACTATAGTTTGGGTAGTTCACGCGAGGAGACGGCGATGGCAGCGGACGAGGAGCGCCGGGGCAAGGCCGCATCACCGGGGGCGCGCCTGCGCGGCGCCGTCGCCGAGGAGCGGCCGCTACAACTGGTCGGTGCGATCACCGCGTATGCGGCGCGGCTCGCCGCCGCGTGCGGATTCCGGGCGCTGTACCTGTCGGGCGGCGGCGTCGCCGCGAACTCGCTCGGCCTGCCCGACCTCGGGATCAGTACCCTCGACGACGTGCTGATCGACGTGCGCCGGATCACCGACGCCTGCGAACTGCCCTTGCTGGTCGACGCCGACACCGGCTGGGGCGGCGCGTTCAACATCGCCCGCACGGTGAAGTCGATGATCAAGTTCGGCGCGGCGGGCCTGCACATCGAGGATCAGGTGCAGGCGAAGCGCTGCGGTCACCGGCCGGGCAAGGAGATCGTCTCGAAGGAAGAGATGGTCGACCGCGTGAAGGCGGCCGTGGACGCGCGCACCGACGAGAGCTTCGTGATCATGGCGCGCACCGACGCACTCGCCGGCGAGGGTCTCGAGCCCGCGCTCGAGCGGGCGGTGGCGTGCGTCGAGGCGGGCGCCGACATGGTCTTCCCCGAGGCGGTTCCGGATCTGCCGACCTACCGCCGCTTCAAGGACGCGGTCCGCGTGCCGATCCTCGCGAACATCACCGAGTTCGGCCGCACGCCGCTCTACACGCGCGAGGAGCTCGGCACGGTCGGCGTCGACATCGTGCTGCACTGCTGCTCGGCGTACCGTGCGATGAACGCGGCCGCGCTCGCGACCTACCAGGCGATCCGCCGCGACGGCACGCAGAAGAACGTGCTCGCCTCGATGCAGACTCGCGAGGAGCTCTACCGCTATCTCGACTACCATGCGTACGAGGCGAAGCTCGACGAGCTGTTCGCGCGGGCGAAGGACCAATGAACGCCGTTTGAGGAGACGACGATGCCAGATGCCGATACCCCGAACCCCGGATTCAAGCCCAAGAAGTCGGTCGCGCTGTCCGGCGTGCCCGCGGGCAACACGGCCTTGAGCACGGTCGGGCGTAGCGGAAACGATTTGCATTATCGCGGCTACGACATCCTCGACGTCGCGAACACCTGCGAGTTCGAGGAGATCGCGCATCTCCTGATCCACGACGAGCTGCCGAACGCGAAGCAACTCGCCGCGTACAAGGCGCGGCTGATCGCGATGCGCACGCTGCCCGCGGCGGTGCTCGGGGTGCTCGAGCGGCTGCCGGCATCCAGCCATCCGATGGACGTGCTGCGCACCGGCGTCTCCGCGCTCGGCTGCCTCGAGCCCGAGCCGGATGCGCACGCGGTCGAGGGCGCACGCGCGATCGCCGACCGGCTGCTCGCCTCGCTCGGGGGGATGCTGTGCTACTGGCATCACTTCGCGCGGGACGGGCGGCGGATCGATCTGCAGACGAGCGACGATTCGATCGGCGCGCACTTCCTGCACCTGCTGCACGGGCGCACGCCGCCGGCGAGCTGGGTGCGCGCGATGCACACCTCGCTGATCCTGTATGCCGAGCACGAGTTCAACGCGTCGACGTTCACCGCGCGCGTGATCGCGGGCACGGGATCGGACATGTACTCGTCGATCACCGGCGCGATCGGCGCGCTGCGCGGCCCGAAGCACGGCGGCGCGAACGAAGTCGCGTACGAGATCCAGAGCCGCTACGCGACCCCGGACGAGGCGGAGGCCGACGTGCGCCGCCGGGTCGCGAACAAGGAAGTGATCATCGGTTTCGGCCACCCGGTGTACACGATCGCCGATCCGCGCAACCAGGTGATCAAGGAGGTCGCGCGCACGCTCGCGACGGAAGCCCGCGACACGGCGCTGTTCGCGATCGCCGAGCGCCTGGAAGGGACGATGAAGGCGGCGAAGAACATGTTCCCGAATCTCGACTGGTTCTCCGCGGTCTCGTATCACCTGATGGGCGTGCCGACGGCGATGTTCACGCCGCTGTTCGTGATGAGCCGCACGAGCGGCTGGGCCGCGCACGTGATCGAACAGCGCCGGGACGGCAAGATCATCCGCCCGAGCGCGAACTACGTCGGACCCGAGAACTTGCGCTTCGTGCCGCTCGCCGAGCGCCCCTAGCGCGCGGCGACGATCGCGCTCCCGAATCCATCGACACCGAGTCACCGCACCATGTCCCACGACGTCAAATCCGCCGAGCGGCCCGCCCCGGACGCGCTCCTGACCGCGATCGCCGATTACGCGATCGGTCATCGCATCGACAGCGCGCTCGCCTATGAAACGGCGGCGTACTGTCTGCTCGACACGCTCGCATGCGGCTTCCAGGCGCTCGCGTACCCCGCGTGCACGAAGCTCCTGGGGCCGGTCGTGCCCGGCGCGACGCTGAAGGGCGGCGCGCGGGTGCCGGGAACGCCCTACGAACTCGACCCGGTGAACGCGGCGTTCAACGTCGGCGCGATGATCCGCTGGCTCGACTTCAACGACACCTGGCTCGCGGCCGAATGGGGCCACCCGTCCGACAATCTCGGCGCGATCCTCGCGGTCGCCGATTACCTCGCGCGCGGCGGCAAGGCGCTCACCGTGACGGACGTGCTCACGGGGATGATCAAGGCGCACGAGATCCAGGGCGTGCTCGCGCTCGAGAACAGCTTCAACCGGGTCGGCCTCGATCATGTGCTGCTGGTGCGGGTCGCGTCCACCGCGGTCGCGACCGCGATGCTCGGCGGCACGCGCGAGCAGGTGATCGACGCGGTGTCGAACGCCTGGATCGACGGCGGCGCGTTGCGCACCTACCGGCACGCGCCGAACACGGGCTCGCGCAAGAGCTGGGCCGCGGGCGACGCGACCAGTCGCGCGGTGCGGCTCGCGTTGTTCGCGTTGCGCGGCGAGATGGGCTATCCGTCGGCGCTGACCGCGAAGACCTGGGGTTTCCAGGACGTGCTGTTCAAGGGCAAGGCGCTCGCATTGCCGCGGCCGTTCGGCAGCTACGTGATGGAGAACGTGCTGTTCAAGATCTCCTACCCGGCGGAGTTCCACGCCCAGACCGCGGTCGAGGCGGCGATGACGCTGCATCCGCGGGTGCGCGACAAGCTCGACCGCATCGCGCGCGTCGTGATCGAGACCCAGGAGCCGGGCGTGCGGATCATCGACAAGACCGGGCCGCTCGCGAACCCGGCCGACCGCGACCACTGCATCCAGTACATGGTCGCGATCCCGTTGCTGTTCGGGCGTCTCGGCGCCGCGGACTACGAGGACGCGGTCGCGCGCGATCCGCGCGTCGACGCGTTGCGCGCGAAGATGCAGGTGCGCGAGAACCCGACGTTCACCGAGGAATACTACGCCGCCGACAAGCGCCACATCGGCAACGCCGTGCAGGTGTTCTTCGACGACGGCAGCGCGAGCGAGCGCGTGCAGGTCGATTTCCCCATCGGCCACCGCAAGCGCCGCGCCGAGGGCATGCCGGTGCTGCTCGCCAAGTTCGAGGCGAGCGTGGACGCGCACTTCAGCCCGGCGCAGGCGCGGGTGATCAAGGCGATGTGCGCGGATCGAACGAAACTCGCGGCACTGCCGGTCGCGGACTTCGTCGGCGCGCTCGCGACGGTCTGACTCGCGACGATCGGATCCGCGCCGCGACCGCGGGCGCCTGACGTCGCGCGAGCGGCGTTACGCGAGCGGCAAGTGGTGCGGTCGCACCAGCATGTGCCAGTCCTCGTGCTCCTCGAGCACCAGTCCGAGCGCGTCGGCGATCGTCTGACGGACCCGCGGCGCGGTCGTGAGCGGTGCGATCGGATCGAGCGCGGCGCGGATCGTGGCGATCGCATCGGCGAGGTCCGCGGCGAGACTCTCCGAGGTCGAGCTCAACCGGTAGGCCTCCGACTGCGCGAGCGCGCCGTGCAGGGACGCGCCGAGCGCCGGGAAGAACGTCGTGAGCAGCGACAACCAGACGGTGTGCACGACGAGGTGCGTGAGCGCACCCGCGGCCGTGAGGCCGAACAGCGTCGCGTTGATCCGGTGCACCCGGTGCATCAGCGCCTTCTCGCGCTGCGCGACGTGGTGGTGGTAGTGGCGCTGGTTCTCGAGCACCCCGATCGCCCAGTGCGCGTACGCGGCCACGAACGGCGCGTCCTGCCAGGCCCCGTGCAGCGCCCGCTGCGCGGTGTCGCGAATCTTTGCGCACAGCCCGGCGACCTCGCCGCCTTCGGCCTGCGCGAGGTCGAACACCTGCACGTACCAGTTCATCTCCTCCGGGTGCGCATCGAAGTCGATCAACGGCGCGACCAACGGCAGGTACCAGGTGAGCTCCGCGGTGGTGCGCGCCGCGAGCCACTGGCCTTGCCAGTCGCGTCGCTGTCCGAGCGCGTAGATCGCGATCACCGTCGCGATCACCGCGACCTCGGCGTAGGCGAACACCCGGGCGAGCGGGTACGCGAGGCCGAGCCGGCTGTCCCAGCCGAGCGCGAGCGGCAGTACCGCGCACAGCACCGCGACCGCGCTCAGCAGGTAGATGCTCCAGAAACCGCTCCGGTAGCGATCGCCGTATGTCACCGCGCGCGCATCGAAGCGCCGGTGGTCCGCAGCGACCGCGGCGATCACCGGTGCGAGCCGCGGCGGCGGCACCGGGTCCGGCGGGGCGGGCGGGTCGTCGAGCCGGACGCCGAGCAGCAGCAGTCGTTGCACCTGCCGGTGCAGCGCGACCCGCGGGCGCCGGCGATGGCGGTCAGCCGAGGATCTCATAGGTGTCCGCGAACACGTCCGCGGCGACGATCCCGAGGCTGCCGTCGCCGTAGTCGACGAGCCAGTCACCCGGCCGGCCCGTGAGGCGCGACACGCCGTCGGCGAGCCAGACCTCGAACGCGTCGGACATCCGGCGGGCCAGCACGCGGTACGGGCGGCTCACATAGGGCCCGGCGGCGTTCGGACGGGTCGCGTCCCGCGAGGCGTACTTGTCCGCGAAGTGCTGACGCGAGACGCGCCAGCGATCGCCTTCGGGGCCGGTGACGATCGCATCGCCGGTGCGCACGTGCACCGCGCCCTCGCGGGTGTCGATCAGGCCGGTCGCCTCCGCGAAATCCACGTCGACGCCGCGCTCGAGCTTGCGGGCTTCGACGCAGTCCGGATGGTCGCGCACGGCGTCGCTGAAACCCGCTCGTCCGGTCGATCGAAACACCCGCATGGTGGCCCGGATCAACCGCTGGCCGGCGAGGCATGGGTCGCGGCCGCGATCCAGCAGCGCCAGAGCCGCACGTAGGCTTCCTCCCGGCGGCCGCGCGCCGCGAGGAACCAGCAGACGACGTCGTTCAGCGTGTACGGCTGGGGCAGCGCCGTGACGTCGACGTTGAGCCGCTTCGCGAACTTCTCCGCGAGCCAGTCGTGCAGCAACCGCGGCCCGCGCTCGGTCGTCACCTGCAGCAGTTCGGGGCCGACGATCGGGATCACCCGCCGCTCCTCGATGAAGCAGAGCAAGTCCTCCCAGGCGTCGTCGTCGAGCGTCGTGCTGGGGATCGCGATCGTCGCGGGGCTCGTCATGGTGGCTGGCGCGGACCCATTGATAATGGTTATCGACGTCGCTTCGAGTATGCCGAACGCTGCCCCCCGCGACAAGGCGCGGCCGCGGGCGACCGGTTAGACTATGCGGATGATGAAGCTGGCCGTCGTCACCGGCGCCGCGCAGGGCTTGGGGCTCTGCGTGAGCGCGTTGCTCGCGAAGCGCGGATACCGGTTGCTGCTGCTCGACCGGCAGGATCCGCAGCGGGCGCTCGCGAGCCTGCGCGCCGCGGGCGCGACCGCCGACGCGCTCACCGGCGACGTGGTCGAGGAGTCGTTCGCGGCGGAGGTCGCCGGCTGGATCGCGAGCCGCGTCGGTGCGGCCGACGTGCTCGTGAACAACGCGGGAGTGAGCTTGATCCGGCCGGCCGAGGACACGAGCGCCGCGGACTGGCGGTGGGTGCTCGACGTGAACCTGCTCGGGCCGTTCCTGCTGTCCAAGGCGCTCGGCGTGCAGATGCTCGAGCGCCGCCGCGGCAGCATCGTGAACGTCGCCTCGGTCGCCGGGCTCGCGGGGATCGGCCATCGCAGCGCGTACAACGCGTCGAAGCACGGGCTGATCGGCCTCACGCAGACGCTCGCGGCCGAGTGGGGCGCGCGCGGCGTGCGGGTGAACGCGGTCTGTCCGGGGTGGATCAAGACCGAGATGGACGTGAAGGATCAGGGCAGCGGCGCGTACTCGGACGCCGACATCACCAACCGCGTGCCGATGGCGCGCTTCGCGCGTCCCGAGGACGTCGCCGAGGCGATCGCGTTCCTCGCGGACGCCGAGCGCAGCGCGTTCGTGAACGGCGTGAGCCTGCCCGTCGACGGCGGCTGGATCGCGGATGCGAGCTGGGAGAGCCTGCGGCTGAAGACGCGCGGAGCGTGATCCCGCGCGCAGTTTGACGCGTTGCGCTTGCGATGCCCCGATCCGGCCCCGGATAGTGCGATGGATGAAGGCTGCGGATCCGAAGCGCGCGGTGGCAACGGCGGTCGAACGGCGCGTCGTCGATCGGCGACGGCGGCATTGGTGGTCGATCTGGTACGGCGGGATCAAGCCGCGCCGGCGGGACGGGCGCCGCCTCGACGACCGTGAACGATTTCTGCTGGTGGACTGGCACGCCTCGCACCTGCTGCCGATCGCGATCGCGATCCTGCTGCTGTGCGCGGGGGACGCCGTGCTCACCCTGAAGCTCCTGGCGGTCGGCGCGGTCGAGACGAATCCGCTGATGGCGCACGCGATCGGGCGCGACGCGACCGTGTTCGCGGCGGCGAAGATGGCGATGACCGGGATCGGCGTGGTGCTGCTGGTCGCGGCGTCGCGCTACCGCTTGTTTCGCGCGCTGCGCGTGGAAATCGCGCTGTATGCGCTCCTGGCGGGCTATACCGCGCTGATCGGCTACGAGTTCTGGCTGTTGCAGCGGATCGGCCCACACGTCTCGCTGTAGCGGCGGCGCCGCCGGATCGCGTTCCATATTCGAGTCCCTTGCGCTAAAATTGTGCACCTGATGGCGAAATCCCGCTGCAGTCGCTGACGTTCTCCGAAGCTTTCCGCGGCCATCCCGCGGTACCGAACCATCCATGACCCAATCAATGGCTGAGCAATCATCCACGTCGATGCTCTATGGCGGCAATGCCGCTTTCATCGAGGAACTCTACGAACGGTTCCTCGCGGACCCGAAGGCGGTGGACCCGCCGTGGCGCGAGTACTTCGCGAGCCTCGGCGCGGGCGGGCCGCGCGACGTCGCCCACGGCCCGCTGCGTGAGCGCCTCGCGGAGGCGACCCGCCGTCCGGGCGCGGCCGCGGCGCCGGCCGCCGAGGCGGCGAGCGCGAAGCAGGGCGCGGTCTCGCGGCTGATCCAGGTCTATGCGAACCGGGGACACCTGGCCGCGAAGCTCGATCCGCTCGGTCTGCAGGCCGCGCCGCGTCCGTACGTGCTCGATCTCGCCTATTTCGGCCTGTCGGAGGCCGATCTCGATACGGAGTTCTACACCGGCTCGCGCACGCCCGAGGTCGCCGCGCGCGCGACGCTGCGGAGCATCCTCGCCGATCTCGAGTTCATCTACATGGGCACGATCGGCGCGGAGTTCGCGCATGTGTCGGATTCCGAGGAGCGCCTGTGGCTGCAGGATCGCTTCCAGTCCGAGCGGCTCACCCGCCGCTTCACGCCCGAGGAGAAGCGCAACATCCTGTGGCAGCTGACCGCGGCCGAAGGTCTCGAGCGCTACCTGCACACGAAGTACGTCGGCCAGAAGCGCTTCTCGCTCGAAGGCGGGGAGAGCCTGATGCCGCTGCTCGACGACGTCGTGCAGCAGGGCGGCGTCGCCGGGGTCGAGGAGGTGATCATCGGGATGGCGCATCGCGGCCGCCTGAACGTGCTGATCAACCTGCTCGGCAAGGCGCCGAAGGACCTGTTCTCCGAGTTCGAGGGGCAGTACGACCCGATCCGCTTGCGCGGATCGGGCGACGTGAAGTACCACAAGGGCTTCTCCGCCGACCTGCGCACGCCGGCCGGGAACGTGCACGTCGCGCTCGCGTTCAATCCCTCGCACCTCGAGATCGTCGACGCGGTCGTCGAAGGCTCCGCGCGGGCGCGGCAGGAACGACGCGGCGACGCGCACGGCGCCCGCGTGCTGCCGCTGCTAATCCACGGCGACGCCGCGTTCGCGGGCCAGGGGGTCGTGATGGAGACGCTGCAGCTCTCGCAGGCGCGCGGCTTCTGCACCGGCGGCACGGTCCATGTCATCGTGAACAACCAGATCGGCTTCACGACCAGCGAGGCGAGCGACGCGCGCTCGACGCTGTACTGCTCCGACGTCGCGAAGATGATCGAGGCGCCGATATTCCACGTGAATGCGGACGACCCCGAGGCGGTGTGCTTCGTCGCGCGGTTCGCGCTGGAATACCGGATGAAGTTCCGCAAGGACGTCGTGATCGACCTCGTGTGCTACCGGCGGCACGGCCACAACGAGGCGGACGAGCCGGCGGCGACGCAGCCGATGATGTACCAGACGATCCGCGCGAAACCGACCGCGCGCGAGGCGTACGCGGCGCAGCTCGTCGCGGAGGGCGCGCTCGGCGCAGCCGACGCGGCCGCGATGATCGACCAGTACCGCGCCGGTCTCGACCAGGGGACCTCGCAGGCGCGTGCGGCGCTCGGCCTGATCGGCAACCAGTATACGGTCGACTGGAGCCAGTACCTCGGCGCCGACTGGGCGGAGCCGGTCGACAGCGGGATCGATCTGCCGCGGCTGCGCAAGCTCGGCCAGGCGATCACGAGCTACCCGGCGGAGTGGCGTTTGCATCCGCGGGTGCGCGCGATCATGCAGGCGCGCGAGAAGATGGTCGCGGGCGAGGCGGGCCTCGATTGGGGCTGCGCCGAGACGCTCGCGTACGCGAGTCTGCTGCAGGACGGGTATCCGATCCGCCTGACCGGCCAGGACAGCGGCCGCGGCACTTTCTTCCATCGGCACGCGGTGCTGCACGATCAGGCGACCGGCCGGCCGTATCGGCCGCTCGATCACGTGGCGCCGAACCAGCCGAAGTTCACGGTCACCGACTCGGTGCTGTCCGAGGAGGCGGTGCTGGGTTTCGAGTACGGTTACGCGACCACCGAGCCGCATTGCCTGACGATCTGGGAGGCGCAGTTCGGCGACTTCGTGAACGGTGCGCAGGTCGTGATCGACCAGTTCATCAGCTCGGGCGAGGCGAAGTGGGGCCGACTCTCGGGCTTGACGCTGTTCCTGCCGCACGGCTACGAAGGGCAGGGCCCGGAGCACTCCTCGGCGCGGCTCGAGCGCTTCCTGCAGCTGTGCGCCGAGTACAACATGCAGGTGTGCGTGCCGTCGACGCCCGCGCAGCTGTTCCATCTGCTGCGCCGGCAGATGGTGCGCGCGCTGCGCAAACCCCTGATCGTGATGATGCCGAAGAGCCTGCTGCGCCATCCGTTGTCGGTGTCGAAGCTCGAGGAACTCACGCGCGGCGGCTATCGCAACCTGATCGACGAGATCGACGAGGTCAAGGCGACCGCGGTCACGCGGATCGTGCTCTGCGGCGGCAAGGTGTATTTCGATCTGCTGAAGGCGCGCCGCGAGGCGAAGCTGGGCAACGTCGCGCTGCTGCGGGTGGAGCAACTCTATCCGTTCCCCTCGGAGGACTACGAAGCGATCCTGCGCAAGTACTCGAACGCGCGCGAGGTCGTGTGGTGCCAGGAAGAGCCGCAAAACCAGGGTGCGTGGTACCAGATCCGCCATCGCCTGCAGTCGAAGCTCGGGCCGAAGCACGAACTCCTCTACGCGGGTCGCGCCGGCGCCGCGGCGCCGGCAACCGGGATCCCGGCGCTGCACGAGGAACAACAGAAGGGTCTCGTGACGGCGGCGCTCCAGGGCCAGCCGCCCGAGGAGACCGCGCACACGATGCGGCTCGCCGCGAAACCCACTAAAACCGCGAAAACCAGGACGGGTTCATGACAATCGAAGTTCGCGTTCCGAAGCTGCCGGAATCGGTGGCCGACGCCACCTTGGTCGCGTGGCGCAAGCAGCCGGGCGACGCCGTTGCACGCGACGAGAATCTCGTCGATCTCGAGACCGACAAGGTCGTGCTCGAAGTGCCGGCGCCGATCGCGGGGACCTTGACGGAGATCAAGATCGCCGACGGTACGACCGTGACCGCGGGCCAGGTGCTCGCGATCATCGAGCCCGGCACCGCGGCGGTCGCCGCGCCGGCCGCGGCGGCGGCCGCGAAGCCGGCCGAACCGGCGGCCACGGCGCCGAAGCTGAGCCCCGCGGCGAAACGCGTGGCCGAGGAACACCAGGTCGATCCGGCATCGGTCGCGGGCAGCGGCCGCGGAGGCCGGATCTCGAAGTCGGACGTCGTGAGCCATCTCGCCGGCAAGGACACGGCGGCCGTTGCCGCGGCGGCACCGGCCGCGCCGGCCGCGCCGCTGGCACCGCCGGCGCCGGCCACGCCGCGGGTCGGCCGCAGCGATCAACGCGTGCCGATGACGCGGCTGCGCGCGCGGATCGCGGCGCGCATGGTCGAGGCGCAATCGACCCAGGCCCTGCTGACCACGTTCAACGAGATCGATCTGCACGCACTCAACGAGCTGCGCGCGCGGCATAAGAACGAGTTCGAGCAGCGCCACGGGGTGAAGCTCGGATTCATGTCCTTCTTCACGAAGGCCTGCATCGAGGCGCTGAAGCGGTTCCCGGTGGTGAACGCGTCGATCGACGGCAGCGACATCGTGTACCACGACTACTTCGACATCGGCGTCGCGGTCTCGACCGATCGCGGACTGATCGTGCCGGTGCTGCGCGACGCCGATGCGCTGTCGTTCGCGGACGTCGAGAAAGCGGTCGCGACCTATGCGACCCGCGCGCGTGCCGGGTCGATCACGATCGAGGAGTTGACCGGCGGCACCTTCACGATCACGAACGGCGGCGTGTTCGGGTCGCTGCTGTCGACGCCGATCGTGAACGCTCCGCAGAGCGCGATCCTCGGCATGCACAAGATCCAGGAACGTCCGGTCGTCGTCGACGGTGCGATCGTCGTGCGTCCGATGATGTACGTCGCGCTGACCTACGATCACCGCTTGATCGACGGCCGCGAGGCAGTGCAGTTCCTCGTGACGGTGAAACAGTGTCTCGAAGACCCGGCGCGGATGGTGCTCGGACTATGAACGAATCCTACGACGTCGTCGTGATCGGTGGCGGGCCGGGCGGCTACCCGGCCGCTATACGCGCGGCCCAGAACGGTCTCACGGTCGCCTGCGTCGACGAATGGCGCAACCGCGACGGTGGCCACGCGTTCGGCGGCACCTGCTTGAACGCGGGCTGCATTCCGTCGAAGGCGCTGCTCGAGTCGACCGAGCTCCTGCACCGCGCGCGCCACGAATTCGGGTCGCACGGGATCAGCGTGAGCGGCGTCGCGGTCGACCTCGCGGCGATGCAGAAGCGGCGGGCGACGATCGTGAAGACGATGACCGGCGGGATCCTCGCGCTGTTCAAGGCGAGCGGGGTGGTGCCGGTCGAGGGTCACGGGCGGCTGCTCGCCGGCAACCAGGTCGAGGTCACCGGCTTCGACGGCGCAAAGCGCGTGCTGCTCGCGAAGGACGTGATCCTCGCGTCGGGATCGACGCCGGTGCGCCTCCCGAGCGTGCCGTACGACGGCCGGCGGATCGTCGATTCCTGGGACGCGCTGGAGTTCGACGCGGTCCCGAAGCGTCTCGGAATCATCGGCGCGGGCGTGATCGGTCTCGAGCTCGGCAGCGTGTGGCGGCGGCTCGGCAGCGAGGTCACGATGCTCGAGGCGCTCGAGCAGTTCCTGCCGATGGCGGACGGCGCGGTCTCGAAGGAAGCCCAGCGGCACTTCAAGAAGCTCGGCCTCGACATCCAGCTCGGCGCGAAGGTCGCGCGCGCGAGCGTCGCCGGCGATCGGGTCGAGGTGGTCTACGCGACCGCGGCGGGCGAACGCACGCTCGAGGTCGATGCACTGGTGGTCGCGGTCGGACGACGGCCGTTCACCGAGGGACTGCTGGCGCCGGACGCGGGCGTCGCGCAGGACGAGCGCGGATTCATTCGCGTCGACGAGCACTGCCGCACGGTCGTGCCGCACGTCTGGGCGGTCGGCGACGTCGTACGCGGGCCGATGCTTGCGCACAAGGGCAAGGAAGAGGGGATCATGGTCGCCGACCTGATCGCCGGCCGGTACGGCGAAGTCAACTACCGCGTGATCCCGTCGGTGATCTACACCGCGCCGGAGATCGCGTGGGTCGGGCAGACCGAGGAGCAGGCGAAGGCGGGCGGCCGGGCGATCAAGGTCGGACAGTTCCCGTTCGCGGCGAGCGGCCGCGCGCGCGCGATGGAAGCCCCGGCCGGGTTCGCGAAGATCGTCGCCGCGGCCGACGACGACGAGATCCTCGGCGTGCACCTCATCGGCCCGATGGCGGGCGAGCTGATCGCCGAGGCGGTGCTCGCGATGGAGTACTCGGCGAGCGCCGAGGACCTGCAGCGCACGATCCACGCGCACCCGACGCTCTCGGAGGCCTTGCACGAGGCCGCGCTCGCCGTGGACAAGCGCGCGATCGATTCGATCAATCGCTGACGCCGCCGCTCGAGTTCAACGCTTGCGCCGCGCGCCGATCACGCTCGGCAGCTGCGCGATGCGCGCGAGCACCCGCGAGAGCTGCTCGAGCCCCGTGATCGAGATCCCGATGCGCATGTGGGCGACGTCCTCGCGCGGATCGGTCACGGTCTTCATCCCGTGGATGCTGATCTTCTCGTCCGCGAGCGCGCCGCTCACGTCGCGCACCAGCCCGCGCCGATCGTACGCCTCGACCTCGATGTCGACCGGGAACTCGCCCTCCGCGAGCGCTCCCCAGCTGACCGGTAGGATCCGCGCGGGCGCCTTCGCCGCGAGCCGCGCGAGGTTCGCGCAGGCCTGCGAGTGGATGCTCACCCCGCGGCCGACGGTCACGTAGCCGACGATCGGCTCCGGCGGGACCGGCTTGCAGCAGCGCGCGTAGCAGGACAACAGGTCGCCGACGCCCTGGACCGCGAGCTCCGGCTCGCGCTCGGTCGGCGCGCGCGGGCGCGGCGGGACGATGCGGTCCGCGGGCGCGGGCGCGTGCGACAGCCGCTGGATCGCGCCGGCGAGCTGCGCGGCGCTCAGGTCGCCGAGGCCGAGCGCCTCGTACAGGGCGTCGGCGGTCGCGATCTTCAGTTCCGCGATCAGCGCCGGCAGCGGCAGGCCCTGGATCCCGAGGCGCTGCAGCTCGCGCTCCAGGATCGCGCGTCCGGCCGCGCGGTTTTGCGAGGCATCCTGGCGGCGGAACCACGCGCGGATCTTGTTGCGATGGCGCGGACTCGCGACATAGCCCGCCTGCGCCGACAGCCAGTCGCGCGAGGGCTGCGCGGTCTTGCCGGCGATGATCTCGACGGTCTCGCCGTTCTTCAGGCGGTAGTCGAGCGGCACCATCCGCCCGTCGACCTTCGCGCCGCGGGTCCGGTGGCCGAGGTCGGTGTGCACCTGGTACGCGAAGTCCAGCGGGGTCCCGCCGACCGGCACGTCGATGATCTCCCCGCGTGGCGTGAGCGCGTAGACCCGATCGTGGAAAAGGTCGACCCGGACCCGGTCGATGAAGTCCTGGGCCGGTTCGTCGCCGTCCGCGGGTGCGAGCAGCGCGCGCAGTTCGTCGATCTTGCGCGCGTACGCGAGGTCGCCGCGGCGCCCCTCCTTGTAGCGCCAGTGGGACGCGACGCCGCGCTCGGCCGCTGTGTGCATCTCGTGGGTGCGGATCTGGATCTCGACAGGCTGGCCGCCGGGCCCGATCACCGCGGTGTGGATCGAGCGGTACAGGTTGTCCTTCGGCGTTGCGATGTAGTCGTCGAACTCGCCCGGGATGAACGGCCACAGCGAGTGCACGACGCCGAGCGCCGCGTAGCAGGCGGCGACGTCGTGCACCAGCACCCGCGCCGCGTGCACGTCCATCACCTGGTCGAACGCCAGCTGCTTCGCCTGCATCTTGCGCCAGATGCTGTAGATGTGTTTCGGGCGAGCCTCGACGCGCGCGTCGACCCCGGCCGCGGCGAGCGCGGCCTGCAGTTCGGCCTTCAGGCCCTCGAGGTAGCGCTCCCGCTCGGTCCGGCGGGCGTTCAGCGCCGCGGCGATGCGCCGGTAGCCGTCCGGTTCGAGGTAGCGGAACGCGAGATCCTCGAGCTCCCACTTGAGCTGCCACACCCCGAGGCGATTCGCGAGCGGCGCGTACACCTCGCGGGTCTCGGTCGCGAGCCGCCGCTGGGCGGCGGCGTCGGCGGTCTTCGCCGCGCGCAGCTTCTGCAGCTGCTCGGCGAGTTTCACGAGGACCAGCCGGACGTCGGCGACCACCGCGAGCAGCATCTTGCGCAGGGCCTCGGCCTGCGCCGGATCGAGCGCGCGCTCCGGGGCCCAGTCGGCGGGCAGCCCGAAGCGCCCGAGCGCGGCGAGGGCGCGGGCGAGCGCCGCCGCCGGTTCGCCGAAGCGCGCCGCGACGCTCGCCGGAGCGATCAGCCCGGCCTGCTCGAGCGGCTGGAGCAGCGCAGCGACCACGACGTCGTCGTCGACCTCGAGGGCGCGCAGGATCTCGGCGACCTCGAGCGCGCCGCTGCGCACGCCTTCGTGCGCCGGGTCGATCGCGAGCGCGCGCACCGCCTCGATCGCGTGCGCGAGCGCGGCGCTCGGCGGTTTGGTTGTCGCGACGGTCTCCAAGCGATCGGTGGCCCCGGCGGCGGTGGGTTTGCGCGGATATTGCCGGTATCATACCGAGGATGGCGTTCGAGCGAGTGCGGGTGCTGGGCATCGATCCGGGATCGCAACGCACCGGCTTCGGGGTGCTGGACGCGACCGGACCGAAGCTCAGCTACGTCGCGAGCGGCGTGATACGCACCACGGAGGGGGAATTCGCGGCGCGCCTGTGCGAGATCTTCCGCGGCGTGCGCGACATCGTCGCCGAGTACCGCCCGCAGGAGATCGCGATCGAGCGGGTGTTCGTGAACCGCAACATCGACAGCGCGCTGAAGCTCGGCCAGGCGCGCGGCGCCGCGATCTGCGGCGCGGCCGATACGAGCGCGAGGGTGTTCGAATACGCGCCGCGACAGATCAAGATGGCGGTCGTCGGCGCCGGCGGCGCCGACAAGGCGCAGGTGCAGCTGATGGTGAAGAGTCTGCTCAAGCTCGGGGAGCGGGTCGCGGCCGACGCGGCCGATGCGCTCGCCGCGGCGGTGTGCCACGCCCTGCGCCAGGGGGCGCGGAGCGCGGCCGTGCGCGCGTCGGGGAAGCCATGATCGGCTTCCTGCGCGGGCGGCTCCACGCGAAGCACCCGCCGCACCTCGTGGTCGACGTCGGCGGGGTCGGTTACGAGCTCGAAGCGCCGATGTCGACGTTCTACGGCCTGCCCGCGCCGGGCGAGGGCGTCTCGCTGTTCACCCACCTGGTCGTGCGCGAGGACGCGCACGTGTTGTTCGGCTTCGCGACCGACGGTGAGCGGCGGCTGTTCCGCGCGCTGATCAAGATCTCGGGCGTGGGGCCGAAGATCGCGCTCGGGGTGCTCTCCGGCGCGAGCGTCGAGGAGTTCCTGCGCACCGTCGAGTCCGGGGACCCGGCGGCGCTCACCCGGATCCCGGGCGTCGGCCGCAAGACCGCGGAGCGCATCGTGGTGGAGCTGCGCGAAGGCGCGCGCAAGCTCGGCGTCGCGGCGGGCGGCGAAGCCGCGCCGGCGGTGCCGGGCGAGGCGAGTTCGCCGCAGGCGGAGGCGTTCGCCGCGCTGCTCGCACTCGGCTACAAGGCCCCGGAGGTCACCCGCTTGCTGAAGGCCGCGGAGGCGCCGGGACTGTCGACGACCGAGTGGATCCGCCGGGCGCTGAAGGCCGCGGCGCAGCCGTGAGGATTCCGAGCGGAGCGAGGCGCCGATGGGTATAGAGCGGGATCGGATCGTGACCTCGGCCGCCGGCGGCGACGACGAGGTCGTCGACCGCGCGGTGCGACCGCGGCGGCTCGCCGACTACGTCGGCCAGCAGAAGGTCAAGCAGCAGATGGAGATCTTCATCCACGCGGCGCGCCTGCGCGGCGAGGCGCTCGATCACGTGCTGATCTTCGGCCCGCCCGGTCTCGGCAAGACGACGCTCGCGCACATCGTCGCGAACGAACTCGGCGTGAACCTGCGCCAGACCTCGGGCCCGGTGCTCGAGCGCCCGGGCGACCTCGCGGCGTTGCTGACGAACCTCGAGCCCCGCGATGTGCTGTTCGTCGACGAGATCCACCGCTTGAGCCCGGTCGTCGAGGAAGTGCTGTATCCGGCGCTCGAGGACTACCAGCTCGACCTGATGATCGGCGAGGGCCCCGGCGCGCGCTCGATCAAGCTCGACCTGCCGCCGTTCACGCTGGTCGGCGCGACCACCCGCGCCGGACTCCTGACCTCGCCGCTGCGCGACCGGTTCGGGATCGTGCAGCGGCTGGAGTTCTACTCGACCGAGGAGCTGCGCGGGATCGTCGAGCGCAGCGCGTCGATCCTGAACCTGGACCTCGACGTGGCGGGTGCGCGCTGCATCGCCGAGCGGTCGCGGGGGACGCCGCGGATCGCGAATCGACTGCTACGGCGGGTCCGCGACTACGCGGAGGTGAAGGCCGGCGGCCTGATCCGCGCCGAGACCGCGGTCGCCGCGCTCGACATGCTGGAAGTGGATCCCCTGGGATTCGACATGCTCGATCGCAAGCTCCTGCGGACCGTGATCGAGAAGTTCGACGGCGGGCCGGTCGGCGTCGACAGCCTCGCGGCGGCGATGAGCGAGGAGCGCGGGACGATCGAGGACGTGATCGAACCCTACCTCATCCAGCAGGGGTTCCTGATGCGCACCGCGCGCGGCCGGGTCGCCACGCGCAGCGCCTACCTGCACTTCGGCCTCGAGCCGCCGCCGCGCGAGGCGGGGGGCGAACGCGAGGCGACGCTGCCGCTGTTTCGCGACCCGAAGGGATCCGGCGAGGAGCCTCGATGAACGATCGACCGAACTTTTCCTGGCCCTGCCGCGTCTACTGGGAGGACACCGACGCGGGCGGCGTCGTCTATTACGCGAATTATCTGAAATACATGGAACGATGCCGGACCGAATGGCTGCGCGCGCTCGGAATCGACCAGTGGCGCTTGCGCGAGGAGCGTGGCGTGCAGTTCGCGGTCGTCGAGCTCAAGATCGGCTACCGCAAGCCGGCGCTCCTCGAGGATGAAATCGCCGTAACCGCGACGCTCGAGCGGCTCGGGGGTGCGACAATCGATTTCACGCAGACCGTTCGGCGCGGCGAGGAGATCCTGGTCGAGGCCAACGTGCGCGTCGCGTGCGTCGACGCGGCGAAGATGAGCGCCTGCGCGATCCCGAAGGACCTGTTCGCGGAGTGGCGCCGTGGGTAACGACCTGTCCGTCTATCAGCTGGTGCTCGACGCGAGCCCGATCGTGCAGGGCGTGATGGCGCTGCTGATCGTCGCGTCGATCTCGTCGTGGACGATCATCTTCGCGAAGCGCCGCGTGATCGCCCTGTCGACCCGGCAGGCCGACCAGTTCGAGACCGCCTTCTGGTCCGGCGGCGATCTGGGCGCGCTCTACCGCAGCATCGAGACCAAGGGCCGCGCCGGCACCGGGATGCAGAGCATCTTCGAGTCCGGCTTCGGCGAGTTCAGTCGCTTGCGCCAGCTCGGCACCCAGGCGGAGCTGCTCCTCGAGGGCGCGCGGCGCGCGATGCGGGTCGCGCAGATGCGCGAGATGGACCGCCTGGAGAAGAGCCTCGCGGCGCTCGCGACCATCGGCTCGACGAGCCCCTACGTCGGCCTGTTCGGCACCGTCTGGGGCATCATGAGCGCATTCCACGGCCTCGGCGACGTGCGCCAGGCGACGCTCGCCGCGGTCGCGCCGGGCATCTCCGAGGCGCTGGTGACGACCGCGATGGGCTTGTTCGCGGCGATTCCCGCGGTGGTCGGCTACAACCGCTTCGCGGACCAGGTGACCCGTCTCGAGCTGCGCTTCGACACCTTCATGGAGGAGTTCTCGACGATCCTGCAGCGGCATGCGTCGATGCGCGCGGCGGCGGCGGCGAGCTAGCGGCGATGAGCTTGCGCGGGCGACGGCGGAAGATGATGAGCGAGATCAACGTCGTACCGTACATCGACGTGATGCTCGTGCTGCTGATCATCTTCATGATCACCGCGCCGCTCTTGAAGGAAGGGGTGAAGGTCGATCTGCCGTCGGCCGACGCGCGGCCGATCGACGCGCGCGTGCTGCAGCGGCACGAACCGCTGATCGTCACGGTCGACGCGGCAGGGCGGATGTACGTGAACATCGGCAGCGGCGCCGACCAACCGCTGTCCGACGACGTGTTGCGGGCCCGCACCGCCGCGGTCCTGCGCCGCGACCCGCGCACGCCGGTGCTCGTGAAGGCCGACCGGAGCGTCCCTTACGGTGCGGTCGTGCGGGCGATGGTGCTGTTGCAGAACGCCGGCGCGAACAAGGTGGGCTTGCTCACGGATCCGGCCGCCGCCGGGACCGGCTCGACGCGCTCGCGACGCCACGCGGCGTCGCCGGGGCAATGACGATGGCGCCGTTCCTGCGAGACAACACGCGGCCGGCGTTCATGTCCCTGATCCTGCACGGCGCGATCGCGGTCGCGCTGCTGTTCGCGGCCGATTTCTCGTTCCACCACGCCTCGCTCGGCGGTTCGACGCCGATCCAGGCGACCGTCGTCGATTCGCGGTTGCTGAACGCGAGCGCCGCGGCGCAGCGGTCGGCCGCGCAGCAGGCGGCGGCACAGCAGGCGGCGGCGCAGCGCGCCGCGGCGGTCCGAGCGGCGGCACAGCAGCAGGCGCTCCTGCAACGCCAGCAGCGCCAAGCCGAGCAGCAGCACCTCGCGCAGCAGCGGGCCGCGGCGCAGGCCGCGGCCGCGGCGAAGCATGCCGCGGTCGTGCAGGCGCAGCGCGCGGCGGCCGCGCAGGCGCAGCGGGCGGCGACCGTGGCGGCAAGACGCGCGGCGGCC
>JAJYFF010000034.1:0-16796 GCA_021785405.1 Pseudomonadota bacterium
ATGCCGCGCCGCGTGGACGATGAAGTCCGAGATCATCAGCTGTTCGTATTGCATCAGCCCGAGCATCGAGATCTCCCGTGTATGCGGCGGAACACACGGCGTCGTCAGGCTTTCACCCCCGGGGGTGCGTGCCTTCCGATCGTACGGGTCGGCATCGCGCGCGCCGGGCCCGTCACGCATGGAACACGGTGCCCGCGGCCCGCCGGTCTCACGGCCGGAACATGCACCGCCGACCGGGTGGTCGTCAAACCGCGTTCGTTGGTCGAGGGGTCGAGACCGTGGGGAGCACGGTCCTGGGAATGACCTTTTGGATTTGGTAGCGGGGCTTGGGTTGGATCTCGCGCACTGTTGATCTCATTGACGTGGAGTTGCACCCCGAAGCGACATGGCTATAATAGCCATATGGAAAAGGCCACGGTGTCAAAACTGAAAGACCACTTGAGCGCATACCTGCGCAAGGTGCGTGCAGGCCATCCGGTCGTCATCTACGATCGAGACGTGCCGATCGCACGACTCGAACGGATCGAGGCGACCGGGCGCGGTGCCGATCGACTTGCGCTACTCGATGCGCAGGGCGTCACCCGTTCCCCGCGTCGCCCGTTGTCCGCAGCCAAGTTGCGCGCAATGCTCTCGAACCCGGTCCGCCGCACGTCGCACCTGGCGGACGCTCTGCGGCTCGACCGCGCAGAGGATCGATGAGGCAGGACGCTTTGTGAAGTTCTGGGATGCGTCCGCGATCATCCCGTTGCTTGCCGACGAGCCGGCGCGAGAGCCACTGCTTGAACTCCTCGAGGCCGATCACGAGATGCTCGCTTGGTGGGGAACGCCCGTCGAAATTACGTCGGCTTTGGCGAGGCGTGAACGCGAGCAACTCTTGACCGCCAATGAAGTCGAAGCCGCTCTCGAGTCAGCTCGAGCACTCGCCGAGAGCTGGCACGAGATCGTGCCATCGGCAACCGTGCGTCGTACGGCTGAGCGCCTGCTGCGCGTGCACGCCCTTCGAGCCGCTGACAGCCTGCAACTCGCGGCCGCACTCATCGCCGCCAATCACGATCCGGCCACACTTGAAATTGTTTGCTTGGATGCGCGGCTGGCGACCGCGGCGCGGCGCGAAGGATTCAACGTCCTGGACGCCTAGGAGTCCGGGCTGCCGCCCGATGTCGCACTGATTGGTGTTCGTGCCGATGACTGAAAAATGTGGAAGGGCCGAACGTTGAAATGGGTAGTGGGGGCATGAGTTGGATTTCGAACACCCCTGATTTCCTTGACATCCCGCTGCGCTGATTGGGGCGTTTCAACCTGAACGCGGACGCGACGTCGGCCGTCGATCCGCCCTTTTTCTAGGCGTTGGCTTGCAGCTTTGTGCTACATGTAGCACAATTGAGTCATGAAAGAGGCAGGCATACGCGAAGCCCGGCAGAACCTCACTGCCCTTATCGACGAGGTGCGCAAGGGCCACGAAGTGACCATTACCGATCGTGGCAGGCCCGTTGCGCGGCTCGTGCCGCCCCGACCCGCGCGAGCCAAGCCCTTTGCGGGCCGCGCAGATTTCCGCCGCAAGATGCCGGTGCTGCCGTTGCCCCTCGCCGCGACCATCATTGACGAGCGAGCCGAGCGCGGCTGAATTCGTAATGATTCGAGACACGGGCGACGTCGACGCCGGCATCTATCTCGATTCCAGCGCACTGGCGAAGTTATACGTGCCGGAACCCGAAAGCGACCGTCTCGATGCCTTTCTCCACGGCAGACGGGATTTGTTGATATCGGATCTCGCCATTACCGAAGTATTGTCCGCGGTTGCGCGCAAACGACGCGAGGGGTTATTCGATGCGCCACAGACACACGAGATCCGCGACGCGCTGCTGGCCGACGCCGACTCAGGTTCGTTCTGCCGCCTCGATTTGAGTCCCCTGGTTCACCGCCAGGCCGAACGACTGCTGCTCCAGGCCGAGTCGGTACCCTTGAGGACGCTCGACGCGTTGCATCTTGCATTGGCGCTGCACGGCTCGGCCAAGTACATCGTGACCTACGACACGCGCATGCGCGCGGCCGCCATGCATGCGGGCCTCAAGGCGGTTGACCTGTAGCGGGACGCGCGTAGCCGCGGTCGATTTGCCGCACGTTCGGTGTGCGCACGCGAGTTCATGCCGGTTTCTTGGAATTGGTAGCGGGGGCAGGATTTGAACCTGCGACCTTCGGGTTATGAGCCCGACGAGCTGCCAGACTGCTCCACCCCGCACCGGTTGAGCCGGCTATTCTACCGTAGCTGCGGCCGAAAACAAGCACCCTCGCGCAATTCGCAGTGCATCGCGCGGCGCTCGGGACCCCGGGCGCCCCCTGCCGGATCGTCTACGGCAACGCGTGCGCGCAGACGATCAGCAACGCGCTCGGCGAAATGCCGAGCAACAGCACCAGCAGCGCGTTCGCGCTCAGTACCGCGCGCATCAGCGGCGAACCGTCGACCCGCGCCGCATCCACCGGTTCGTCGAAGTACATCATCTTGACGACCCGCAGGTAATAGAACGCACCCACGACGGAGAACAGCACCGCGACGATCGCGAGCCAGACCGCGTTGATACCGAGCACCGCCTGGATCACGCCCAGTTTCGCCCAGAACCCGATGAACGGCGGCACCCCCGCCAGGCTGAACATGAAGATCGCCATCATCCCCGCGAACCAGGGGCTGCGCGCGTTCAGACCCTTGAAGTCCTCGATCCGATCCGCCTCGAACCCGTGGCGCGACAGTAGCAGGATCATCCCGAACGAACCCGCGGCGACGATCACGTAGGTGATCGTGTAGAACATCGCGGACTGGTACCCCTGGGAGGTGCCGGCGAGGATTCCGAGCAGGATGTAGCCGACGTGCGAGATCGTCGAGTACCCGAGCATCCGCTTCAGGTTGGTCTGTGCGATCGCGACGACGTTGCCGATCGCCATCGACAGCACCGACAGCACCACCAGCATCTGACCCCAGTCGACCTGCGCGCCGCCGAGGCCGTCGACGAGCAGGCGCATCGCGAGCGCGAACGCCGCGATCTTCGGTGCGCTGGCGACGAACAGCGTGACGCAGGTCGGCGAGCCCTCGTAGACGTCAGGAATCCACATGTGGAACGGCACGGCGCCGAACTTGAAGCCGATCGCGACGATCACGAACGCGATCCCGAACAGCAAGCCGACGTTGGTGGCGAGTCCGCCCTGTACCGCGGCCGCGATGGCGCTGAGTTCGAGGCTGCCGGTCACGCCGTAGATGATCGACATGCCGTAGAGCAGCGTCCCGGAGGCGAGCGAACCGAGTACGAAGTACTTGATCGCCGCCTCCGCCGATCGGCCGGAATCCCGGTCGAACGCGACCATCGCGTACAAGCACAGCGACAGCAGCTCGAGGCCGAGGTACACGGTGACCAGGTTCGCCGCGGAGATCAGCACGAGGATCCCGAGCGTCGCGAACAGGCCCAGCACGAAGTACTCGCCTTTCAGGATCCCGCGGCGGCGCATGTAGTCGATCGAATACACGAACACGACCGCGACGATCACCAGCGCAACCACTTTCAGCGCCTGCGACATCGCGTCGACGAGGAACATCCCGCCGAGCACGGTCACCGGGCCGTCCACCTTGACGCCGGCCGCGAGCACCGCGGTGACCAGCAAGGCGGCGATCGACAGCGCCGCCGTCCAGTGCCGGCGCGAATCGGCGATCAGCAGGTCGAGCAGCAGGATCGCGCAGCCGGCGAGCCCGAGGAAGACCTCCGGCGCCGCGAGGTTCAGACCGGCGTTGAAGGCAGCGACACTGAAAGCATTCATGCGTGAACCCTACGGCACAAGCTTCGAGACCAGCAGTTGCTGGGTCAGGTGCTGCGTCGACGCGTGCATCGCCTCGAGCAGCGGCGCCGGCCAGAGGCCGACGAGCAACACCGCGACCGCGAGCACGCCGAGCACCAGGAATTCGCGACCGTCGAGATCCTTCATCGCCCCGACCTTGGCGTTGGCAACCGGTCCGAAGATCACCCGTTTGACGAGCCAGAGCGTGTAGGACGCGCCGAGGATCAGCGTGACTGCCGCAAAGAACGCGTACCAGACGTCGCCCTTGAACGAGGCGAGGATCACGAGGAATTCGCCGACGAACCCGGAGGTCCCCGGCAGTCCGGCGTTCGCGAGCGCGAACAGCACCATGAACGACGCGAAGATCGGCATGGTGTTGACGACGCCGCCGTACGCGGCGATATCCCGGCTGTGCACGCGGTCGTACATCACCCCGACACACAGGAACAGCGCTCCCGAGATCAGACCGTGCGAGATCATCTGCACGACCGAGCCGTCGAGCCCCATCGCGATCCCCGTTTGACTGCCGGTATTCGCGAGGATCTTGTAGCCGACGAACGCGCCGAGGGTCACGAACCCCATGTGAGCGATCGAGGAATACGCGATCAGCTTCTTCATGTCCGTTTGCGCGAGCGCGACGAAGCCGATGTAGACCACCGCGATCAGCGACAGCGCGATGATCAGCCAGCTGAGCTCGCGGCTCGCGTCCGGCGCGATCGGCAACGAGAGCCGCAGGAAGCCGTAGCCGCCCATCTTCAGCATGATCGCCGCGAGCACCACCGAACCACCCGTCGGCGCCTCGACGTGCGCGTCGGGCAACCACGTGTGCACCGGCCACATCGGCACCTTGACCGCGAACGCCGCAAAGAACGCGAGGAAGATCAGCGTCTGTTCGGTCAGGCTGAGCGGCAGGCGCTGGAACGCGGCGAGATCGTAACTGCCGGACTTCAGGTGCAGGTAGATCAACGCGACCAGCATCAGGACCGAGCCCAGGAACGTGTACAGGAAGAACTTGATCGTCGCGTAGACCCGCCGCGGTCCGCCCCAGACGCCGATGATGAGGAACATCGGGATCAGCATCACTTCCCAGAACACGTAGAAGAGCAACGCGTCCATCGCGCAGAACACGCCGATCATCGTGCCCTCGAGGATCAGGAATGCGCCGAAGTACTGCGCGACGCGCTTCTGCACGCTCCCCCATCCCGCGATCACGACCAGCACCGTCGTGAAGGTCGTCAGCAGGATCAGCGGCATCGCGATCCCGTCGATCCCCACCGCGAAATGCGCGCTCACGCTCGGTATCCACGCGGCCCGTTCGACGAACTGCATCGCAGCCGTGTGCGGATCGAACTGCGTATACAGCGGCACGCTCGCGGCCAAGGTCGCGAGCGCCACCAGGAGCGAGGCCCATCGCGCCGTCGACGGACTGTCGTTGCCGATCGCGAGCACCGCAAACCCGCCGACGATCGGCAACCAGATCAATACCGACAGAAGGTGTCCGGAAAACATCATGTCCGCCATAGCAGCCACATCAGCAGGGACGCGAGTCCGAGGATCATCGCGAATGCGTAGTGATACAGGTACCCGGACTGCACGTTGCGCATGACCGAGGAGAACCAGCCGACGGTGCGCGCACTGCCGTTGACCATCGCGCCGTCGATCACGTCCTGATCCCCGAAGCGCCACAGTCCGCCGCCGAGGCGACGCGCGCCTGCGGCGATCACGTGGTCGTTGAACCAGTCGAACCCGTACTTGGCCACCAGGATCCGGTACAAGCCCTGGAACCGGCGCTCCGCGGCGTCCGCGAGCTGCGGGCGCTTGAGGAAGAACAGCCACGCGCAAGCGACCCCCGCCGCGGCGAGCCAGACCGGCAGTCCGCCGAGCGCGCCGAGCAGGAACGCGGCCGGTCCATGGAACTCCGCACCCATCGCGCCGAGCACGTCATGGGTCGGTGCGACCTGGATCGAGCCCGCGAAGAAATCGCCGAACAGCAGCGGCCGGATCGCGAACCAGCCGACCACGGCCGACGGAATCGCGAGCAGCACGAGCGGCAAGGTGACGACCCAGGGGCTCTCGTGCAGGTGCTCGCGCGTGTGGTGGTCCATGCGTTCCTCGCCGTGGAACGTCATGAAGAACATGCGGAAGGTGTACAGGGCCGTCACGAACGCCCCCGCGGTCACGCAGACGTAGGCGTATCCCGCGCCCGGCAGCTGCGATCGGCCGACCGCCTCGATCAAGGCGTCCTTGGAGAAGAACCCGGCGGTCCCCGGAAAGCCGATCAGCGCCAGCGAACCGATCAAGAACGTCCAATAGGTGATCGGCAGGTACTTGCGCAGGCCGCCCATCTTGCGCATGTCCTGCTCGTGATGCATGGCGATGATCACCGAGCCGGCCGCGAGGAACAGCAGCGCCTTGAAGAACGCGTGCGTCATCAGGTGGAAGATCGCCGACGCGTAGGCGGACGCGCCGAGCGCGACGGTCATGTAGCCGAGCTGGGACAAGGTCGAGTATGCGATCACGCGCTTGATGTCGTTGGCGACGACGCCGAGCAAGCCCATGAAGAACGAGGTCGTCGCACCGATCACGAGCACCGTCGACAATGCGGTGTTCGACAGCTCGAACAGCGGTGACATCCGCGCGACCATGAAGATGCCGGCGGTGACCATCGTGGCCGCGTGGATCAACGCGGAGATCGGCGTCGGGCCTTCCATCGAATCCGGCAGCCACACGTGCAGCGGCATCTGCGCGGACTTGCCCATCGCGCCGATGAACAGGCAGATGCAGGTGAAGCTGATCGCCGACCAGCTGATCGTCGGGGTGATCTGCAGCCGCGCAGCGGCGATCGCGTGCGCGTGCGCGAACACCGTCGAATAGTCCAGCGACCCGGTGTAATAGAGGACCGCCGCGATTCCGAGCACGAACCCGAAGTCGCCGATCCGGTTCACGAGGAACGCCTTCAGGCTCGCGAAGATCGCGCTCGGGCGCGTGTACCAGAAGCCGATCAACAGGTACGAGACGACGCCCACCGCCTCCCACCCGAAGAACAGCTGCATGAAATTGTTCGCCATCACGAGCATTAGCATCGAGAACGTGAACAGCGAGATGTAGCTGAAGAACCGCTGGTACCCCGAATCGTCGTGCATGTAGCCGATCGTGTAGATGTGCACCATCAGCGACACGAACGTGACCACGACCATCATCAACGCGCTCAGGTGGTCGATCAGGAAACCCACCTGCATCGTCACGCCGTCGCTCACGAGCCAGGTGTACACGGGGCCGTCGAAGGTCGGCGCGCCGTCGAAGACCATGCGCTTCAGCACGAGGGCCGACAGCGCGAACGAGATCGCGACCCCGAGTATCGTCACGCTCTGGGCGCCGACCCGGCCGATCGCGCGGCCGCCGATCCCCGCCAGGATCGCCGCGACGAGCGGCGCAAGCACGATCGTGAGGTAGATGGACTCCATGTTCTTTCGTCGCCCCTCAGCCCTGCAGACTATCCAGGTCTTCGACGTCGATGCTGCGCCGCTCCCGGAACAGCACGACGAGGATCGCCAGCCCGATCGCCGCCTCGGCCGCCGCGACCGTCAGGATGAAGAACACGAAGATCTGCCCGTTGATGTCGCCGAGGAAGCGCGAGAACGCGACGAAGTTGAAGTTCACCGCGAGCAGCATCAGTTCGATGCACATCAGCAGGAGGATCACGTTCTTGCGGTTCAGAAACACCCCCGCGACCGCGATCGAGAACAGCAATCCCGACAAGGTCAGCACCTCGGTCAATGTGATCACGGGCGTTTCTCCGAAGGCATCTTCACGAGCCGTACCCGATCCTTGGCGGACACCCTCACCTGCTCGCCGACGTTCTGCGGCTTCACGCCGGTGCGATGCCGCAGGGTCAGCACGATCGCCGCGATGCTCGCGACCAGCAGGATCACCGCGGCGAGCTGCGCCGGGTACGCGTAGCGCGTGAACAGCGCCTCGCCCAGCGCCTGCGTGTTCGAGTAACCCGGCGGCAACGGCGGCGCGGCATGCAGCGCGATCCCGCCGAGGCGCTTCGTGATGACGACGTTCAGGATCGCGAACACCATCAGACCGGCGACGGCCGCGGCGATCGGCCAGTAGCCGGCGAGCCCCTTGCGCAGCTCCTCGAGGTTCACGTCGAGCATCATCACGACGAACAGGAACAGGACCATCACGGCGCCGACGTAGACCAGCACCAGCACGATCCCGAGGAACTCCGCGTCGAGCATCAGCCAGATCACCGCGCTGTTGAAGAAGCACACCACCAGCAGCAGGGCCGAGTACACCGGGTTGCGCGCGAGGACCACGCCGAGCGCGGCGCCGACCAGCACCGCGGAGAATGCGAAGAAGAGGATCGTCTCGAACATCATCGGTACCGCGCGTCGGCGGCCCGATCGGCCGCGATGACGGGTTCGAAGCGCTCGCCGACCGCCAGCAACTTGTCCTTCGTCATGATGTTCTCGCCGCGATGCTCCATGTGGTACTCGAGGACGCGGGTCTCGACGATCGCATCCACCGGGCAGGCTTCCTCGCAGAAGCCGCAGTAGATGCACTTGAACAGGTCGATGTCGTAGCGGGTCGTGCGCCGCGTACCGTCCTCGCTGACCCCCGAGTCGATCGTGATCGCGAGCGCCGGGCAAACGGCCTCGCAGAGCTTGCAGGCGATGCAACGCTCTTCGCCGTTCGGATAGCGCCGCAACGCATGGAGACCGCGAAAACGCGGGCTCTGCGGCGTCTTCTCCTCGGGATAGTTGATCGTCGTCTTGGGCCTGAACATGTTCTTCAGGGTCACCCACAGGCCCTGCAACAGTTCCCAGAGGAGGAAAGTCTTGATGAAACTGCGGATGCCTTGCATCTTCAGATATGTCCCTTCCACGGACCCACGTGGCAGTAGATCAGCACGCCTTCCACGAACAGCCACACCAGGGTGACCGGGATCAGCGCCTTCCAGCCGAGGCGCATGATCTGGTCGTAGCGGTACCGCGGGAAGGTCGCGCGCAGCCACAAGAAACCGAACATCGGCACCAGCGTCTTCAAGCCGAACCAGAAGAAGCCGGGCTGCGCGAGCAGCGAGGACGCCGGGAGGTAGCCGTCGAACGGCGACAGCCAACCGCCGAAGAAGAAGATCACGGTCAGCGCCGAGATCAGGATCATGTTCACGTACTCGGCGATGAAGAACAGCGCGAACGCCATTCCCGAGTAGTCGACGTGGAACCCGGCGACGATCTCGGACTCGCCCTCGGCGACGTCGAACGGCGCACGATTCGTCTCGGCGACGCCCGAGATGTAATAGACGATCAACAGCGGGAAGAGCCAGAACCAGTTCCAGCTGAGCGGACCGCCGTGCTGCGCCTCGATGATCCGGCCGATGTTGAGGCTGCCGGCCGCCATCAGCACGCCGACCATCGCGAATCCCATCGCGATCTCGTACGCGACGATCTGCGCGGCGGAGCGCATCGCACCGAGGAACGCGTACTTGGAGTTCGCCGACCAGCCGGCGAGGATCACCCCGTACACGCCGAGCGAGGTCATCGCGAGGATGAACAGCAGGCCCGCGTCGATGTTCGCGAACGCCTTTTCCGGCGCGAACGGGATCACCGACCAGATCGCGAGCGCCGGGATCATCGTGAGGAACGGCGCGACGCGGAACAGCAGTTGGTTCGCGTTCCCCGGGACCAGGATCTCCTTGAACAGGAGCTTCACGACGTCCGCGAACGGCTGGCCGAGCCCGGGCACCCAGAACAGGTTCACGCGGTTCGGGCCCCGCCGGGACTGCATCCAACCGATGATCTTGCGCTCGGCGAGCGTGTAGAACGCCATCACCAGGATCACGCCGATCATCACCATCAGGATCTGCACCGCGGTCAGCGCGGGATTCGCCCAGTAGGACGTGATCAGGCTCGACAGCCAGGCGCGAATGGGCTCCCAGGTCCACATGGTCAGATCACGACGCGGGCGATCTGCCCGTCCTTCGTCTTCGCGAGCGGGGCGGACGCGCGCACCAGCGCGTCGCCACCGTAGGGCGGAATCAGCAGCCACGGCGCGGCTGCGCCGCGCGCCGACAGCGCGGCGCCCGGCAGGCCACCCGCGGTCTGCGGCTCCACGTTCGTTCCGCAGACCGCGCGCAGCGCGTCGCGAACCTCCTCAGAACTCTCGTAGTCGAACCCCGGCAGGTCGAGGAGATTGCCGAGCACGCGCAGGATCTTCCAACCCGGTCGGCTCTCGCCGACCAGCCGGGCCGCGCCCGCCCAGCTCTGCCATCGCCCTTCGACGTTCACGTAGGTGCCCGAGGTCTCGGCAAAACTACCGGCCGGCAGCACGACGCTCGCAACCCGGGCGAGCGGCTCCGACAAATGGGACGTGATCGCGATCACGCGCTCCGCGCGCCCGAGCGCATCGGCGCCGCCGGCGAGATCGGCCTGCGGATCGATCGGCCCGAGGAGCACGTAAGCCCGCAGGGACGCCTCGAGCATCGCGCGCGCGTTCGCCCCCGGCGTCGGGTCCAGGGCGCCGCCAGGCAGCCGGTGGGGCACCGCGCCCGCGAGATAGGCGCCGGCGGCGTTCGCGCCTTCCGCGAGGAATCCGAGGCTCGCGCCGGCGATCTCGGCGAGCGAGGCGGCGAGCGTGCGCAGTTCCGCGTAGGCCGGGTGGCGTTGCGCGAGGGTGCCGAGGATCAGCGCGCGCCGCTCGCCGTGCAGCAGCGCCCGCGCGATCGCCTCGTGCATCTCGCCGGGTGCCGCCGCCGCCGCGGCCGGCGGGACCGGCTGGCCGGCGAGCGTCGCGGCCGCGTGCAGCGTCGCCGCGAGATCCGCGACCAGGTCGTGCTCGGACACCGCGTAGGCGGCGACCGGGAACAGATAGTCGAACCGCTGCGGGTTCAGGAACGCCACTTTCGCACCGCCCTTGACCGCGGCCTGGCGGATCCGGTGCGCGAGCAGCGGCATCTCCTGGCGCAGGTGCGAGCCGACGATCAGCGCGGCGTCGAGGCGCTCGATCTCGGCGATCGGTCGGCCGAGCGCGGGGAAACGGCCCTCGCGATCGTCCGCGCGAAAATCGAGCTGCCGCAGCCGATGGTCGACGTGGTGCGAGCCGAATCCGCGCGCGACCTGCGCCAACAGGTACAGCTCCTCCAGCGTCGCAATCGGCGAGGCGAGGAAGCCCGCGGCGGCCGCGCCGTGGGCGGTCCGGGTCGCGAGCAATCCTTCCGCGGCCGCGGTCAACGCGACTTCCCAGTCGACCGGTTGCAGCGTCCCGTCGATGCGCACCATCGGGCGCGTCACGCGCTGCTCGGCGTAGATCCCCTCGAACCCGAAGCGGTCGCGGTCGGCGATCCAGGCCTCGTTGATCGCCTCGTTGTCGCGCGGCACGATCCGCATCAAGCGGCCGCGCAGCACGTGCCCGAAGAGGTTGGTCCCGAAGCCGTCGTGCGGCGACACCAGCGCGTGCTGGGTCATCTCCCAGGATCGGCCGTGATAGCGGAACGGCTTGTTGTTGAGCGCGCCGACCGGGCACAGGTCGATGATGTTCGCGGACAGCTCATGATCGACGCTGCGCTCGACGTAGGTCGTGATCAGCATCCGCTCGCCGCGGCCGACCGCGCCGAGATCCGGGTACCCTTGGATCTCCTGACCGAAGCGCACGCAGCGGGTGCAGTGGATGCACCGGGTCATGTCGGTCGAGACCAAGGGTCCGAGGTTCTGGTCCTTCACCACGCGCTTGCGCTCGGTGAAACGCGACACGTCGCGGCCGTAGCCGACCGCCAGGTCCTGCAGCTCGCACTCGCCGCCCTGATCGCAGATCGGGCAGTCGAGCGGATGGTTGATCAGCAGGAATTCCATCGTCGCGCGCTGCGCGGCGACCGCCTTCGGCGATTTCGTGTAGACCTTCATGCCCTCGGTCACGGGCGTCGCGCAGGCGGGCATCGGCTTCGGCGCCTTCTCGACCTCGACGAGGCACATCCGACAGTTCGCCGCGACCGAGAGCTTCTCGTGGTAGCAGAACCGCGGGATGTAGATGTTCGCCGAATCCGTGACCTGGATGATCATCTGGCCCTTGCGGGCCTGGAGCGGAACGCCGTTGACTTCGATGTTGACCAGATCTTCGCTCATCGTTCGCTCTGTTCACGCCGCCGCGGCGGCTTGCGCCTCGACGATCGAGCGGCCCTTGTGCTCGACCATGTACTCGAATTCCTGCCGGAAGTGCCGAATGAAGCTCTGCACCGGCCACGCCGCGGCATCGCCGAGCGCGCAGATCGTATGTCCCTCGATGCGGTTCGCGACGTCGACCAGCAGGTTCACGTCCTCGCGGCGCCCCTCGCCGGCGAGAATCCGCTGCAGCACCCGGTCGAGCCAGCCGGTGCCCTCGCGGCACGGCGTGCACTGGCCGCAGGACTCCGACATGTAGAACCGCGAGAGGCGTTCCAGCGCGCGCACCATGCAGGTCGACTCGTCCATCACGATCACCGCACCGGTGCCGAGCGAGGTCCCCGCCTTCTTCAGCGAGTCGTAGTCCATCGTGACCGGCAGGATCACGTCCGCCGGCACCACCGGCACGGACGAACCGCCCGGTATCACGGCCTTCAGGCGCCGCCCCTTCCAGACGCCGCCCGCGAGCGCGAGCAGGTCCTTGAACGGGATGCCGAGCGGCAACTCGAAATTGCCGGGTTTCGCGACGTGCCCGGACACGGAGAAGATCAGCGTGCCGCCCGAGTTCACCGGACCGAGCCCGGCGAACCAGGCGGCGCCCTTGCGCATGATCGTCGGCACCGACGCGAAGCTCTGGGTGTTGTTGATCGTCGTCGGCTTGCCGAAGAGGCCGAAGTTCGCGGGAAATGGCGGCTTGAACCGCGGCCGGCCGGACTTGCCCTCGAGCGACTCGAGCAGCGCCGTTTCCTCGCCGCAGATGTAGGCGCCGGCGCCGACGAACAGGTGCAGGTCGAAATCGACGCCCGATCCCAGCAGGTTCTTGCCGAGCAGCCCCGCCGCATAGGCCTCGGCGAGCGCGGCCTCGAATCGCGGGATCGGCTCGCCGAGGAACTCGCCGCGGATGTAGTTGTAGCCGACGGTCGCGTTCATCGCGTAACCGCCGATCGCCATGCCCTCGATCACCGAATGCGGGTTGTAGCGCAGGATGTCCCGGTCGTGGCAGGTCCCGGGCTCGGATTCGTCGGAGTTGCAAACCACGTACTTCTGCGCCGGCGACTGGCGCGGCATGAAGCTCCACTTCACGCCGGTCGGGAAGCCCGCTCCGCCGCGGCCGCGCAGGCCCGAGGCCTTGACGGTCTCGATGATCTGCTCGCGCGGCGGCTTCTCGCGCAGGATCCGCTCCCAGGCTTCATAGCCGCCGATCTTGCGGTAGCCCTCGAGCGTCCAGGACCGCTCCTGGCCCAGGGACTCGAAGATCACCAGGTTCTGTTCATGCGGCATCGGTTACGCTCCGGCGCTCACTTCAACGCGTCCAGGACCGAGTCGACCTTCTCGGGAGTCAAGTCCTCGTAGTAGACGTGGTCGACCATCATCATCGGTGCGCCGGTGCAGGCTGCGAGGCACTCTTCCTCGCGCTTGAGGAATATCCGGCCGTCCGGCGTGCTCTCGCCGACCTGGATGCCCAGCTTCTTTTCGATGTGCGCAAGCAGCGTCTCCCCGCCCCGCAGCATGCAGGAGATGTTCGTGCACACCGACACGTGATGGCGGCCGACCGGATGGGTCTCGAACATCGAGTAGAACCCGGCGACCTCGTAGACCTGGATCGGCGGCAGGCCGAGGTACGCGGCGATCGCGTCCATCAGCGGCGTCGTCAGGTGACCGCCGTTCTCGTGCTGCGCGGCGTGCAGCGCCGAGATCACCGCGGATCGCTTGCGCTCGGGCGGGAATTTCGCGACCCAACGGTCGATTTCCTCGCGAAGATGCTTCGACAGTTCCACGCTCATCGGTCGATCTCGCCGAATACGATGTCCTGGGTGCCGATCACCGCGACCACGTCGGCCAGCATGTGACCTTGCACCATCTCGTGCATGGCCGCGATGTGCGCGAATCCGGGTGCACGAACCTTCATCCGGTACGGCTTGTTCGCGCCGTCGGAGACGAGATAGACGCCGAGTTCACCCTTGGGCGCCTCGATCGCGGCATAGGTCTCGCCTTCCGGCACGCAGTAGCCCTCGGTCATGAACTTGAAGTGATGGATCAGCGATTCCATGTCGCCCTTCATCTGTTCGCGGGGCGGCGGCCGGAGCTTGCGATCGTCGAGCATCACCGGTCCCGGGTTCTTCCGCAGCCAATCGACGCACTGGGCGATGATCCGGTTCGATTGCCGCAATTCCTCGATTCGCACCAAGTAGCGGTCGTAGCAGTCGCCGTTCGTGCCGACCGGCACGTCGAACTCGACCCGATCGTAGGCCTCGTACGGCTGCTTCTTGCGCAGATCCCACTCGACCCCGGAGCCACGCAACATCGGGCCCGAGAAGCCGAGCTGCAGCGCCCGCTCGGGGCTCACGACCGCGATGTTCACGGTGCGCTGCTTCCAGATGCGGTTGTCGGTGAGCAAGGTCTCGTACTCGTCGACGCACGCCGGGAACCGGCGGGTGAAATCCTCGATGAAATCGAGCAGACTCCCGCTGCGCCGCTCATTCAGACGATCCACGTCCTTCTTGCTGCGCCACTTGCTGTACTGGTACTGCGGCATCGAGTCCGGCAGGTCGCGATAGACGCCGCCGGGGCGGTAGTAGGTCGCGTGCATCCGCGTGCCCGACACCGCCTCGTAGCAATCCATCAGGTCCTCTCGCTCGCGGAAGGCGTAGAGGAACACCGTCATCGCGCCGATGTCGAGTCCGTGGGCGCCGAGCCACATCAGGTGATTCAGGATCCGCGTGATCTCGTCGAACATCACCCGCACGTACTGCGCACGCAACGGCGCCTCGATGCCGAGCAGGCGCTCGATCGCCATCACGTAGGCGTGCTCGTTGCACATCATCGAGACGTAATCCAGTCGATCCATGTAGCCGATCGACTGATTGAACACCTTGCTCTCGGCGAGCTTCTCCGTGCCCCGATGCAGGAGGCCGACGTGCGGGTCCGCCTTCTGGATCACCTCGCCGTCCATCTCGAGCACCAGCCGCAGTACCCCGTGCGCCGCGGGGTGCTGCGGACCGAAATTCATCGTGAAATTACGGATTTCAGTCATTCGTGTTCGTGTTCGCGTTCGTCAGTTGCGGGTCGTAGCGGTTGTCGTGACGAATGACCCGCGGCACGAGGACCCGCGCTTCGATGCCGACGGGCTCGTAGACGATGCGTCCCTTCTCGGGGTCGTAGCGCACTTCGACGTTGCCGATCAACGGAAAGTCCTTGCGGAACGGATGGCCGATGAAGCCATAGTCGGTCAGGATCCGCCGCAAGTCCGGATGGCCGCGGAACAGGATCCCGAACAGGTCGAACGCCTCGCGCTCGAACCAGTTCGCCGACGCCCAGATCCCGGTCACCGAATCGACCATGGGCTGCGCGTCGTCCGGGCAGTACACCCGCATTCGCAGGCGCTGATTCAAGGCGACCGACAGCAACTGATAGACCACCGCGAAGCGTCGGTCGGGCTTCACCGGGGCCGGTGCGCCGTCGGGACGCGTCGCGCTGCGGGCGACGCCGCGGCTGAAGCCGGTCGCGGTCGCGTCGGCGGTCTTCCACTCGGCGCGGCCGTAATCCAGGAAGTCGACCCCGCTGACGTCGATGCAGACCTCGAAGCGCAGCGCCGGGTCGTCGCGCAAGGTCTTCGCGACGTCCAGCAGCCGATCCGCAGGTACCGCGTAGGCGAGTTCTCCGGGACGGCAATCGAGCGGCTGCGCATCGTCGCCGACGACCCGCGCGACCGCCTCGGCAAGCGTCGCCAGCCGACTCGCGCCCGCGCCGCCGCCCTCGCCGCCTGCCAGCGCCGTCATCGCCCGAACCTCGTCATCGCATGATCGCCTTGTTGCGCTTGATCTTGTTCTGCAGTTGGATGAGGCCGTAGATCAGCGCCTCGGCGGTCGGCGGGCAGCCCGGCACGTAGACGTCGACCGGCACGATCCGGTCGCAGCCGCGCACGACCGAGTAGGAATAATGATAGTAACCGCCGCCGTTCGCGCAGGAGCCCATCGAGACCACCCAGCGCGGCTCGGTCATCTGGTCGTAGACCTTGCGCAGCGCCGGCGCCATCTTGTTGACCAGCGTTCCGGCGACGATCATCACGTCCGATTGCCGGGGCGAAGGACGGAACACGATGCCGAAGCGATCCAGGTCGTACCGGGCCGCGCCCGCCTGCATCATCTCGACCGCGCAGCACGCGAGACCGAAGGTCATCGGCCACAGCGAACCGGTCCGCGCCCAGTTGATGAGCTTGTCGACGGTCGTGACCTGGAAACCGGGAGCGGCGGCCGCATCGTCGACGGCGTTCAATCCCATTCGAGAGCCCCTTTGCGATAGTCGTAGACCAACGCGACGATCAGCACCAGCGCGAAGATCAGCATCGTGAGCAAGCCAAACGAGCCGGTCGCACGCAGGGAGACCGCCCAGGGGAAGAAGAACGCGATCTCGAGGTCGAAGACGACGAAGATGATCGCGACGAGGTAGTAGCGGACGTCGAACCGCATGCGCGCATCCTCGAACGCTTCGAAGCCGCACTCGTACGGCGACAGCTTCTGCGCGTCCGGCCGGCGCGGACCGGCGAACCATCCGATCGTGAACAACGCGAGGCCGAGCACCGCGGCCAGTCCCATGAAGATCAGAATGGGCAGATACTGGTCGAGCATCTTTGCGTGACTTGCAACTATCCGGCGTCAGTAGAATTCAATCGCGAATTCTAGCAGGAGATGTCCGAGTAATTAATAGGTCCGCGAAGAAAAGATCGCGATCGATGCGACGCTCACGCGCGTCGATGGGAATCACTGTCATCTCGACACGCCATCGCGATCCGCGAGATCGGTGATTCGGAGTCGG
>JAJYFF010000034.1:16806-27881 GCA_021785405.1 Pseudomonadota bacterium
GCAGATGGTGCCGACGGCCGGACTCGAACCGGCACAGGTTGCCCCACTAGCCCCTCAAACTAGCGCGTCTACCAATTCCGCCACGTCGGCGCGGACTTCACATCATCTCACATTACGATCAGGGTTTCTTCGGCATCGTCGCCGCCGCGGACGGCGCCGGCGACGTGGGAACCGACGCCGCAGCGCCCGGCGTGGCCGACGATGTCGGCGCGGACGGCATCGCCGCCGGCGGCAACGCTGGCGACGGCAACGCGGCCGGCGCTGCACCGGCAATCGGCGCGCCGGCGTCGCGCTGCGCCGCGCGCTCGAGCACGCTCGTCGGCGCACTCGTGGTCTTCGACCCGAGATACGCGAGCGTGAGGCTGGTCGCGAAGAACAGCGCGGCGAACACCGCGGTCAACTTGGAGAACAGCGTCGCCGTGCCGCGCGCGCCGAACACCGTACCGGACGCGCCCGCGCCGAACCCCGCGCCGGCCTCCGCGCCCTTGCCTCGTTGCAATAGCACGAGGGTCACGATCAGTGCCGCGAGCAACACGTGAACACCCAGCAAAAATCCACGCAACATAAGCGAATATCTCAATGACGAGCGGCTGCCGCCGCGCAAATCTCGTAAAACTCGTCCGCCACCAACGAAGCGCCGCCCACCAGGCCGCCGTCGACGTCGGGCATCGCGAAGAGTTCGCCCGCATTCGAGGCTTTGACGCTGCCCCCGTACAGGATCCGGGTCGCGGCGGCGATTCTAGCATCTTGCTCCGCGAGGCGGCGTCGAACGAAGTCGTGGACCGCCTGCGCCTGTTCCGGCGACGCGTTGCGCCCGGTGCCGATCGCCCACACCGGCTCATAAGCGACGATCGCCCGCTCGAAGGCCGCGACGCCGTGCATCGCGAGCACCGCGCCGAGCTGTCGGGCGACCACCTCCTCCGTGCGGTTCGCCTCGCGCTCCTCGAGCGTCTCGCCGATGCACAGCACCGGCGTCAAGTCGCCGGAGAGCGCCGCGCCGAACTTGCGCGCGACGAGCGCATCGTCCTCGTGATACCACCGGCGCCGCTCCGAATGCCCGACGATCACCTGCGCGCAGCCGACGTCCTTCAGCATCGTCGCGGCGACCTCGCCGGTGAACGCGCCACCCGGCTCCGCGCACACGTCCTGGGCGCCGATCGCGATCGAGGTCCCGCGCAGGCGCCGCGCGACCTCGGCGAGGTACACGAACGGCGGGAAAACGACGACGTCGATCGGCCATTCCGGCTGCAAACGCAACTCGAGCTCGGAGAGCAAGGCCCCGTTCGCGGCTTCGCTTCCGTGCATTTTCCAGTTGCCCGCGACCATTGGACGACGCATACGCACTCACCTCGGCGTTGTTGCCGGCGGGAAAGGCGGCGAAGATTAGCTTCGCGGACCGGGAACTGCAAGCCGCAGGGCGATCCCGCGAGGGATCGAGCCGCTGCGCGTCAGCGCGCGCGCGCCGCCCGTTCGACCGCGTGGGCGATCTCCTGGGCCGCCTGCTCCACCATCACCGCATCGTGACCCTCGACCATCACGCGAATCACGGGTTCGGTCCCCGACGCTCGCAGGACCACGCGGCCACGCCCGTCGAACACGCGCCGCGTGCGCTCGGCGACCTCGCACACCGCGTCGTCCGCGGTCGGGTCGAAGCGCCGTTCGACCTTCACGTTCAGCATCACCTGCGGATATTTCGGCATCGGCGCCGCGAGTTCGGCGAGCGGCGCGCCGGCGCGCTTCATCACCGTGAGCACCTGCAGCGCACTGATCAATCCGTCGCCGGTGGTCGTCTTGTCGAGGCACAGGATGTGTCCCGAGGTCTCGCCGCCGAGCGTCCCGCCGGTCTCGTGCAGCGCCGCGAGCACGTGGCGATCCCCGACCGCGGTCCGCCGGAATTCGATCCCGCGTTCCCCGAGCGCCTGCTCCAGACCGAGGTTGCTCATCACGGTGCCGACGACGGGCCCCCGCAGGTCGCCCGCGGCCCGCCGCGCCGACGCGAGTATGAATAGCAGTTGGTCCCCGTCGACCACGTGCCCCAGCGCATCGATCATCACCACGCGATCCCCGTCGCCGTCGAGCGCGATCCCGACGTCGGCCCGCACCCCCGGCACGGCGAGCTGCAACAGCTCCGGCGAGGTCGAGCCGCAGGCGTCGTTGATGTTGCGGCCGTTGGGCGAGCAACCGATCGGCACGATCTCCGCGCCGAGATCCGCGAGCACCCGCGGGGCGACCTTGTACGCGGCGCCGTTCGCGCAGTCGACGACCACCTTGAACCCGCGCAGATCCATGCCCGCGGGGATCGTCGAGGCGCAGAAGTCCTGGTACTGCTGGCGGCTGTCGTCGATCCGGGTCGCGCGGCCGAGGTTCTGCGACGGCCGCGTGATCACGGGTTCGTCGAGCAAGCCCTCGATGCGCCGTTCGACCTCGTCCGACAGCTTGCTGCCCGCCGCGTCGAAGAATTTGATGCCGTTGTCGTGATACGGGTTGTGCGACGCGCTGATCACGACGCCGAAGTGGCAGCCGAGCCGCTGGGTCATGTAAGCAATCCCGGGGGTCGGCAGCGGCCCGATCAGCTGCACGTCCACTCCCGCCGCGACGAAGCCCGCCTCCAACGCGGACTCGAACAGGTACCCCGACAGACGGGTGTCCTTGCCGATCAGCACGCGGCCGCCGGCGGGCGCGAGCACGCGGGCCGCCGCACTCGCGAGCCGCAACGCGAAATCCACGGTCATCGGACTCTCGCCGACGACGCCGCGGACGCCGTCCGTGCCGAAGTATCGGTTGCCCATGCTTGGTTCTCTCCTCAGTCTCCCTGCAACACCGCATCCACCATGCGGACCGCGTCGAGCGTCGGCGCGACGTCGTGCGTGCGCACGATCCGCGCGCCGCCGGCGACCGCCAGCGCCGCGAGGCCGACGCCCCCGTACAGGCGCCCGCCGACGTCGCGGCCGAGCACTCGGCCGATGAAGCTCTTGCGCGACACGCCGACGAGCACCGGGGACCCGAGCGCGACGAGCGCGGCGAGCCCGCGCAACAGCGCGAAATTGTGCTCCATGCGCTTGCCGAACCCGATTCCCGGATCGAGCACGATCGCCTCCGCGGCGATTCCCGCCGCGCGACAGGCGTCGCGCTCGGCGGCGAGGAACTCGCCGACCTCCGCGACCACGTCAACGTAGTGCGGGTCGTCCTGCATCGTGCGCGGCTCGCCGCGCATGTGCATCAGGCACACGCCCACGCCGGCGGTCGCGGCGAAGTCTCGCGCACCGGGGGCACGCAGCGCGTAGACGTCGTTCACGATGCAGGCACCCGCCTCGACCGCCGCCGCCATGACTGCGGGTTTGCTGGTGTCGATCGACACCGCGACGTCGAGCCTCGCCACGATCCGCTCGATCACCGGCACGACGCGCTCGATCTCCTCGTTCGCCCCGACCGGTTGCGCGCCGGGCCGGGTCGATTCGCCGCCGACGTCGATGATCGCGGCGCCCTCGGCCGCGAGGCTCGCGGCGCGATCGATCGCGGCCGCGGCACTGGCGTAGCGTCCTCCGTCGGAGAACGAATCCGGCGTCACGTTCAGGATCCCCATGACCGCCGGTCGGCGTAGATCGATGTCTCGTTGTCGACAGCGCCAGTGCATGATCGCTCGCTAACGGCGGCTGCGCGCGGGCCGAACCGGTCCGCGCGCCCGCCACGGTGGATGCCGGGATCCGCTCAGTGCTGCCCGGCAGGGCTCACGATCGATGTCGTCGGATTCTCCGCCGAGGGCCCGCGCGGGGTCGGCGTCGGCGTATCGTCCCAATCGTGCGGCGGACGCGGCGCGCGACCCGCCATGATGTCCTTGATCTGTTCCTCGTCGATGGTCTCGTACTTCACGAGTGCCGCCGCCATCGCGTGGAGCTTGTCGATATGGGTCTGCAGGATCGTGTAGGCACGCTGATAGTTGTTGTCGATCACGCGGCGCACTTCCTCGTCGATCACATGCGCGGTCTCGTCGGAGACCTGCTTGTGCTGGGTGACGCTGCGCCCCAGGAACACCTCGCCCGACTCCTCGCTGTAGGTCTGCGGTCCCAGGCGGTCCGACAGACCCCAGCGCGTGACCATGTTCCGGGCGAGCTCGGTCGCGCGCTCGATGTCGTTCGAGGCGCCGGTCGTGACCGCGTCCCGCCCGAACACCAGCTCCTCGGCGACGCGGCCGCCGAACAGCGTCGCGATCTTGCTCTCGAGCTGCCGCTTGCTGGTGCTGTAGCGGTCGGCTTCCGGCAGGAACATCGTGACGCCGAGCGCGCGCCCGCGCGGGATGATCGTGACCTTGTAGACCGGATCGTGCTCGGGCACGCTCAAGCCGACGATCGCATGGCCCGCCTCGTGATACGCGGTGTTGCGCTTCTCGTCCTCGGACATCACCATCGAGCGCCGTTCCGCGCCCATCATGATCTTGTCCTTCGCGCGCTCGAACTCCTCCATCGTGACGACGCGCTTGTTGCCGCGCGCGGCGAACAGCGCCGCTTCGTTCACGAGGTTCGCGAGATCCGCACCGGAGAAGCCCGGGGTGCCGCGCGCGATCACCGACGGCTTCACGTTGTCGCCGAGCGGCACCTTGCGCATGTGCACCTTCAGGATCTGTTCCCGGCCGCGCACGTCGGGCAGCGGGACGACGACCTGCCGGTCGAACCGCCCGGGCCGCAGCAGCGCCGGATCGAGCACGTCCGGCCGGTTCGTCGCGGCGATCACGATGATGCCCTCGTTGCCCTCGAACCCGTCCATCTCCACCAGCAACTGGTTCAGCGTCTGTTCGCGCTCGTCGTGGCCACCGCCGAGGCCGGCGCCCCGGTGCCGACCCACCGCGTCGATCTCGTCGATGAAGATGATGCAGGGCGCGTGCTTCTTGGCCTGCTCGAACATGTCGCGCACCCGCGACGCGCCGACGCCGACGAACATTTCCACGAAGTCGGAGCCCGAGATCGTGAAGAACGGCACCTTGGCCTCGCCGGCGATCGCGCGGGCGAGCAAGGTCTTGCCGGTACCGGGCGACCCCACCATCAACACGCCTTTCGGGATCTTGCCGCCAAGTTTCTGGAATTTGCCGGGATCTTTCAGGAAATCGACGATTTCGACGACCTCCTGCTTCGCCTCCTCGACGCCCGCGACGTCGGCGAAGGTCACGTTGACCTGGTCCTCGCCGAGCAGCCGCGCCCGACTCTTGCCGAAGGACATCGCGCCGCGTCCTCCGGACGCGCCTTGCATCTGGCGCATGAAATAGGCCCAGAAGCCGATCAGCAGCAGGATCGGGAACGCCGAGATCGCGAGCTGCGCGAGCATGGACTGCTGTTTCGGCGGCTCACCGCGGAATTTCACGCCCTGGGACTCGAGCAGGCCGAGCAGCGCCGCGTTGTTGGTCGCCGGATCGTAGGTCACGAACGGCTCGCCGGAGCGGCGTTTGCCCTCGATCACCTCGCCGCGAATCGTGACCGACTGCACGTTGTTGCTCTTCACGTCGGTCAGGAACTGCGAATAATCGATCGTCATCGGCGCGCCCGAATGCACGCCGAACTGGCTGAAGATCACCAGCAGGATGACGGCGAGGAATACCCAGAGCAGGATCTGTTTGGTCAAATCGTTCAAGTGTCACCCTTGCGGCGCGGTACCCGGTACGACCCCGCGGCCGCCCGATCGTTCAAAAAACGACGTTACACCATCCGAAACTGGCGTGCCAATAAGTAGATTTCGGAACTGCGGGCGCGCGAAGCTTTCGGCTTCGACGTGACGACCCGCGTGAACTGGCGCCGCAACTCGCGCAGCAGCGCGTCGAACCCCTCCCCTTGGAAGGTCTTCACCAACAGGTCGCCTCCCGGCGCCAGGACCCGCTGCGCGAAATCCAGCGCCAATTCCGCCAATGCGATCGACCGCGGCTGGTCGACCGCGTCGATTCCGGACATGTTGGGGGCCATGTCGGACAAAACAAGGTCGACCCGCGGGGCGCCGAGATGCTCGATGATCCGCCGCAGCACGGATTCGTCGCGAAAATCCCCCTGGATGAACTCGACCCCCGGGATCGCGTCCATCGGCAGGATGTCGGTCGCGACCAGGCGCCCGCTGGAGCCGAGGACCTTCGCGGCGAACTGGCTCCACCCGCCGGGTGCCGCGCCGAGATCGACGCAGTGCATCCCGGGTCGCAACAGGTGCTCGCGGCGCTGGATTTCCTCGAGCTTGTAGACCGCGCGCGACCGCCAGCCCTCGCGTTGGGCGCGCTTCACGAACTCGTCGCTCGCGTGTTCGGCCAGCCAGCGAGCGCTGCTCTTGCTCCGTTTCGCCATCGCCCTCGTCCCGGATGTCCTTATAATTCGTGGATGAGCCTCACCGAACGTCAACGCAAACACCTGCGCCGTCTCGCGCATCCGCTCGCGCCGATCGTGATCGTCGGCGCCGCGGGCCCGAGCGAGGCGGTCACACGGGAACTCGACCGCGCACTCACCGACCATGAGCTCGTCAAGGTCAGCGCGCGCCTCGGCGACCGCACGCGTCGCGACGAGGCGCTGCGCGACCTCGCGTCGCGGACCGCGAGCGAACTGGTGCAGCGCATCGGCAACGTCGGCGTGTTCTATCGGCGGCGGACCGGCCTAGCCAAGATCATCGTTCCAGACGAGTAGCAGGCCCGCGGCGCAGGCCGCGGCGTACACGATCGCCGCGATCCCGTGCCACGCACCGAAGGTCAGGCCGTACGCGAGATGGTGCAGCCTCGCCGCTTCCATCCGCGGCCGCAGCACCCACTCGTTCACGCACAGCAGCGCCGCCGCGAGGTACAGCCAGTGAAAGCGTGCGCGCCCGGGCAGCGCGAGCGCGAACATCGCGACCGCAACGCACAAATAGGTCTCGATCCGGAACATGCGCCCCGCGAGCAATCCGGCCAATGCCCGGTTCGGCTGCGTGAAGAACAGTGTCGGCGCGACCCACGCGGCGAGCGACCACATCCCGCCGAGCGTGAACACCAGCAACACCCGCAGCAGGTCGCGCGCGCGGCTCACACGTAGCGCACCGACACGATCTCGTAGCTGCGCGTCCCGCCGGGCGTCGTCACGTCGACCACGTCGCCCTCGGACTTCCCGATCAAGGCGCGCGCGATCGGCGAGGACACCGAGAGGAGTCCCTGCTTGATGTCCGCCTCGTCGTCGCCGACGAGCTGATAGCGCACCGACACGCCGCCGCTCTGATCCTCGAGCTCGACCGTCGCGCCGAACACCACGCGCCCGTTCGCCGGGAGCTTGGTCACGTCGATGATCTCCGCGTTCGAGAGCCGATTCTCGATGTCCAGGATCCGGCCTTCGATGAAGCTCTGTTGCTCGCGCGCGGCGTGATATTCCGCGTTTTCGCTGAGATCGCCGTGCGAGCGCGCCTCCGCGATCGCCTTGATCACGGTCGGGCGATCCACGGTCTTCAGCCGCTTGAGCTCCTCGCGCAGCCGGGTCGCGCCGCGCAGCGTCATCGGGGTTCGCTTCACGCGAGCAATTCCTTGTGCAAATCCTGTAGCCGGTTCACCGCGATGTCGCCGAGGTGATCGAGCGCATCGCACGTCGCCCGGCCCGCGGCGACGGTGGTGTAGTACGTCACCCGACGCGCGACGGCCTCCCGCCGGATCGAGCGCGACTCGCGCACGGCTTGCTTGCCCTCGGTCGTGTTCACGATCAACGCGATCTCGTCGTTCTTGATCATGTCGACGACGTGCGGGCGACCTTCGCGGACCTTGTTGACCCGCCGGCACATGATGCCAGAGTCGAGCAGGACCTGCGCAGTCCCGCCGGTCGCCGCGATCTCGAAACCCCGATCGATCAGCATCCGCGCGAGCTCGACGGCCGCCGGCTTGTCGCGGTCGCGCACGCTGATGAAGCACAGCCCGCGCGTCGGCAACACGACGCCGGAGGCGGCCTGGGCCTTCGCATAGGCCTCGCCGAACGAATGCCCGGTCCCCATGACCTCGCCGGTCGATTTCATTTCCGGCCCGAGGATCGGGTCGGCGTCGGGGAACTTCACGAACGGGAACACCGCTTCCTTGACCGAGAAGTAGCCGGGGATGCGCTCCTCGAGATGGCCCTGCTCGAGCAGCGACCGCCCGGTCATCACCCGCGCCGCGATCTTCGCGAGCGGGACGCCGGTCGCCTTCGACACGAACGGCACCGTGCGCGAGGCGCGCGGGTTGACCTCGAGGATGTAGATCACGCCGCCCTGGATCGCGAACTGGATGTTCATCAGACCGATGACGTTCAAGGCCTTCGCGAGCTTGCGCGTCTGGGCGCGCAACTCCTCCTGGATCGCGGCGGACAAGCCGTTCGGCGGCAGCGAACAGCTCGAGTCGCCGGAGTGCACCCCGGCTTGCTCGATGTGTTCCATGATCCCGCCGATCAGCACGTTCTCGCCGTCGCTGATCGCGTCGACGTCGACCTCGACCGCGAGGTCGAGGAAGCGGTCGATCAGCACCGGGCTCGAGTTGGAGACCTTCACCGCGTCGGTGATGTACTGGCGCAGGTCGTCCTCGTTGAACACGATCTCCATCGCGCGGCCGCCGAGCACGTAGCTCGGCCGCACGACCAGCGGGAACCCCACCTCGCGCGCCATCTGCACCGCCTGCTCCTCGTTGCGCGCGGTCGCGTTGGCCGGTTGCTTGAGCTTGAGTTGCGTGACGAGCTTCTGAAACCGCTCGCGATCCTCGGCGACGTCGATGCTGTCGGGGCTCGTGCCGATGATCGGCCCGCCGGCCGCCGCGATCGCCCGCGACAGCTTCAGCGGCGTCTGCCCGCCGTACTGCACGATCACGCCCTCCGGCTTCTCCTTCTCGATGATCTCCATCACGTCTTCGAACGTCAGCGGCTCGAAGTACAGGCGATCCGAGGTGTCGTAGTCCGTCGACACGGTCTCGGGGTTGCAGTTGACCATGATCGTCTCGAAACCGTCTTCGCGCAGCGCGATCGCCGCGTGCACGCAGCAATAGTCGAATTCGATGCCCTGGCCGATGCGGTTCGGACCGCCGCCGAGGATCACGATCTTGCGCCGGTCGGTCGGATTCGCCTCGCACTCCTCCTCGTAGGTCGAGTAGAGATAGGCGGTCGAGGTCGCGAACTCGGCCGCGCAGGTATCCACCCGCTTGTACACCGGATGGATCCCGAGCTTGCGCCGCCGGCCGCGCACCGCGGCGGCGTCGCGATCCACCAGCGCCGCGATCCGCGCGTCGGAGAAGCCCCGGCGCTTCAGCGCCCGGAGCCGGGCGGCGTCGAGCGATTCGAACCCCTCCTCGCGCAGCTGCGCCTCTTCGCGCAGCAGGTCCTCGATCTGCGCGAGGAACCAGGGATCGATCCCGGTCGTCTCGTGGACCTGGGCCCGCGACCAGCCGGCGCGCAGCGCATCGGCGACGTACAGGAGCCGGCCCGGACCGGGCCAGCGCAGTTCATACGCGAGCTGCGTCGACGCCTCCTCCGACAAGGGTTGCCGCAGCTGCTCGTCGAAGCCGTCGTAGCCGGTCTCGAGGCTGCGCAGCGCCTTCTGGATCGACTCCTGGAACGTCCGGCCGATCGCCATCGCTTCGCCGACCGACTTCATCTGAGTCGTCAAGCGGGTGTCCGAGCCCGGGAACTTCTCGAACGTGAACCGCGGAATCTTGGTGACGACGTAATCGATCGTCGGCTCGAACGATGCCGGCGTCGCCCCGCCGGTGATGTCGTTGCGCAGCTCGTCGAGCGTGTAGCCGACCGCGAGTTTCGCGGCGATCTTGGCGATCGGAAAGCCGGTCGCCTTCGACGCGAGCGCCGAGGACCGCGACACCCGCGGATTCATCTCGATCACGAGGACCCGGCCGTCGTTCGGGTTGACCGCGAACTGCACGTTCGAGCCGCCGGTGTCGACGCCGATCTTGCGCAGCACCGCGATCGAGGCGTCGCGCAGCCGTTGCGCCTCCTTGTCGGTGAGCGTCTGCGCCGGCGCGACCGTGATCGAATCCCCGGTATGCACGCCCATCGGGTCGAGATTCTCGATCGAGCAGACGATGATGCAGTTGTCGTTGCGGTCGCGGACGACCTCCATCTCGTACTCTTTCCAACCGAGCACCGACTCTTCGAGGAGCACCTCGTTGGTCGGCGAGGCGTCGAGCCCGCGCGCGACGATCGTCTCGAACTCCTCGCGGTTGTAGGCGATCCCGCCGCCGCTGCCGCCGAGCGTGAACGACGGGCGGATCACGGTCGGGTAACCGATCTCGGCCTGCACCGCGAGCGCCTCTTCCATGCTGTGGGCGATGCGCGCCCGCGGGGTCGCGAGGCCGATCTCGGTCATCGCGCGGCGGAACAGCTCGCGATCCTCGGCCATGTCGATCGAGCGCTTGGTCGCGCCGATCATCTCGACGCCGAAGCGCTCGAGCACGCCCTCGCGCGCGAGGTCGAGCGCCGTGTTGAGCGCGGTCTGCCCGCCCATCGTCGGCAACAACGCGGCGGGACGCTCCTTCTCGATGATCCGCGCGATCGTGCGCCAGTTCACCGGCTCGATGTAGACCGAATCCGCCATCTCCGGGTCGGTCATGATCGTCGCCGGATTCGAGTTCACGAGAATGACGCGAAATCCCTCTTCTCTCAATGCCTTACAGGCTTGAGCTCCGGAATAGTCGAACTCGCAGGCCTGGCCGATCACGATCGGTCCCGCGCCGATGATCAGGATGCTGTCGATGTCGCTACGCTTCGGCACGCGCGTCAGGTCCCTGCGATCTGCGACTTGGAAGGAGATTTAACTTTAGAATTACCTTGTAACCGATTGATCATAAGATGAATAAAGTGCTCGAATAGCGGCCGCATGTCATGCGGGCCAGGACTGGCCTCGGGATGCCCTTGAAAGCTGAACGCGGGACGCTCGACGTGGGCCATGCCCTGCAACGACCCGTCGAACAGCGACCGATGGGTCGCGCGCAGTTCGCCGGGCAAGCCGTTGTCATCGACCGTGAAGCCGTGATTCTGGCTGGAAATGAACACCCGCCCCGACTCGAGCTCCTGGACCGGATGGTTCGCGCCGTGATGGCCGAACTTCATCTTCAGGGTCCGCGCGCCGCACGC
>JAJYFF010000035.1 GCA_021785405.1 Pseudomonadota bacterium
CTTCGCGATCACGACGCCCTCGTAGGCTTGCACGCGCTCGCGGTCGCCCTCGACGACCTTCACCTGCACGACGACGGTGTCGCCGGGATTGAACTCCGGAAACTTGGCCTTTTCCCGTTCGCCGTTCAACTGTTGGATGATCTTGTTCACGTTATCGACCTCGTCGTTGAATCATCGTCGTCCCGGCCGGCGCGCCGTGCGCGCTCGGCCCTGAAATCCTCGAGCAGTTCCCGCTCCTCGGCGCTCAGCGCACGCCGCTCCAGCAAATCCGGCCGGAGCAGCCAGGTCCGACCCAGCGCCTCCCGCAGGCGCCACCGCCGGATCGCGGCGTGATCGCCGGTCAACAGCACCTCGGGCACCCGCCGACCGGCGATCTCCACCGGGCGCGTGTAGTGCGGCCAGTCGAGCAGTCCGTCGCTGAACGACTCCTGCTCCGCCGACTCCGCCGCGCCGAGCGTTCCCGGCAGCAGCCGCGCGACCGCATCGATCACCACGAGCGCGGGCAGCTCGCCGCCCGACAGCACATAATCGCCGATCGACCAGCGCTCGTCGATCTGCGCCTCGAGCAAGCGCTCGTCGATCCCTTCGTAGCGGCCCGCCAGCAGCACGAACCCCGGCGCCCGCGACGCCTCGCGCGCGAGCGCCTGATCGAACCGCCGGCCGTCCGCACCGAGCGCGACCCGGCGCACCGGTGCCGCGAAACTCGCGACCGCCTCGCGCAACGCGCTCGCGGTCGGCTCGACCTTCAACACCATCCCCGGCCCGCCGCCGTACGGTCGATCGTCGACCGTTCGGTGCGGGTCCGTCGCGTGATCGCGCGGATCGTAGCACTCGACCGTCAACACCCCCCGCTCGATCGCGCGTCCGACGACCCCATGGGCGAGCGCGTCGCGCACCATCCGCGGGAACAGCGTAACGACCGCAACGCGCATCGCGCTCACTCCCGCGGTTCTTCGTCCCAGTCGACGACGACTCGCCGCGCCTCGGGGTCCACGCGCCGCAAATGGCGCGGTACCGCCGGTATCCAGAGTTCGCCGCGACCCCGGACGACCATCAACGGATGCGCCGGCGTGTCGACGAAATGGTCGACCGATCCCAGCTCCCGGCCGGATTCGTCGACGACCCGAAAACCGATCAAATCCGCCCGATAGTGCTCGCGCGGCCCCTGCGCCGGCAACGCCGTCCGGGGCACCCCGAGCTGCGCACCCACCAGCGCGGCCGCGCGGTCCCGATCGTCGATGCCCGCGAACTTCGCCGTCAGCCGGCCGCCGCTATGGCCGCTCGCTTCGATCCGGCAGCGACTCGTGCTGCCGCGATGCAACAACCGCAAATCGGGGTACTCGAGCAAGCGATCGGGCGGATCGGTATCCGACCGCAGCTTGACCCACCCTTTGATGCCGAACGGCGCGCTCACCGCGCCGAGGACGACGAGCGGCGCCTCGCTGTCGGTCACCGCAACGCCGCCGCGGTCAGACCGACTGCTGGCGGTACGTCTTGACCAGTTGCTTCACGCGATCGGACATGTGGGCGCCGAGGCCGACCCAATGTTCGATGCGCGGGACGTCGAGCCGCAGCTTCGTCTCGCCGCCGCGGGCGACCGGATTGAACAAGCCGACGCTCTCGAGGCTCGTGCCGCCCTGCCGCTTGCGGCTGTCGGTCACCACGACGTGATAGAAGGGCATGTTCTTGCCACCGCGCCGGGTCAAACGGATCGTCACCATCGCTTTGATTCACCTTGGGAAAAACGAGCCGCTTATTTTAGCCCTCGAGCGGCCCCGAGAGCAAGGTGCCTCAAGGGCCGAACCCCGGCGGCAATCGGCCCGCCATCCCGCGCAGCATATTGCGCATCATCCCGCCCTTCGCGAGCTTCTTCATGGTCTTCTGCATCTGATCGAACTGTTTCAACAGCCGGTTCACCTCCGGCAGCGGCACCCCCGCGCCGGTCGCGATGCGCCGCTTGCGCGAGCCGTCGATCAGATCCGGCCGCCGCCGCTCCCGCGGCGTCATCGAATCGATGATGCCGATCTGGCGCTTCAGCGCCTTCGCGTCGACCACGCCGGCCGCCTTCGCCGCGTTCGCCTGCAGCTGCGCGGGCAGCTTCTCGAGCACCGCCGCCATCCCGCCCATGCGCTGCAGCTGGCTCAACTGGTCGCGCAAGTCCCCGAGATCGAAGGACTTGCCGGTGTGGAGCTTCTTCGCGAGCTTCTCGGCCTTGTCGCGATCGACCTGCTCCTGCACCTGCTCGACGAGCGACAGCACGTCGCCCATGCCGAGGATCCGCGACGCGACCCGCTCCGGCTGGAACGGCTCGAGCGCCTCGGTCTTCTCGCCGGTGCCGATGAAACGGATCGGCTTGCCGGTCACCTGCCGGACCGACAGCGCGGCGCCGCCGCGGGCGTCGCCGTCGGTCTTCGTGAGGATCACGCCGGTGAGGCTCAGCGCCTCGTTGAACGCGCGCGCCGCGTTCACCGCGTCCTGGCCGGCCATGCTGTCGACGACGAACAGCCGTTCGTGCGGATGAATCGCGGCCTCGAGCTCGCGCACCTCCGCCATCATCTCGGCGTCGACGTGCAAGCGGCCCGCGGTGTCGACCAACAGCACGTCGTAGGCGCCGCGCGTCGCCTCGTCGAGCGCCCGGCGGGCGATCGCGAGCGGCGCCTCGTCGGCGGTGGACTCGGCGAATCCCGCGCCGACCTGCGCCGCGAGGGTCTGCAACTGCAGGATCGCGGCGGGGCGGTACACGTCGGTGCTCACGAGCAGCACCTTCTTGCGCTCCTTCTCGATCAGCCAGCGCGCGAGCTTGCCGGCGCTGGTCGTCTTGCCGGCGCCCTGCAGTCCGGCGAGCATCACGACCACGGGGCGCTGCGCCCGCAGGTCGAGGCCGGTGCTCTTCTCGCCCATCAGCCGGATCAGCTCGTCGTGGACGATCTTGATGAACGCCTGCCCCGGCGTGAGGCTCTTCGCGACCTCGGCGCCGAGCGCGCGCTCGCGGACCGCGTCCGTGAAGGTCTTCACGACCGGCAGCGCGACGTCGGCCTCGAGCAGCGCGAGCCGCACCTGGCGCACGGTGTCGGCGAGGTTCTCGTCGGTCAGACGGCCGCGTCCGGAGAGATTCCGCAGAGCGGTCGACAGTCTTTCGGTCAGTTGGTCGAACATGGCCGCTAGTATAGCCGCGGCTGGGACGCGGCACGCCGTTGTGTCATGATCGGCCTCGAGAACAAGCGCTAAGCTGGCCGTGATCGTCCCCATCACCCTTTTCTTGCTGTACGCCGCGGGCGCCTGGTTGATGCTCCGCAGCGTGAGCGACCGGCGCCTGACCCCGTACGCGTGGGCCGTGTCGTTCGGCGCGATCCTCGCGCACAGCGCCGCGATCGCGCACTTGATGCGCCGGGTCGGCCCGTTCTCGATCGGTCTGCTCGAAGCGATCTCGCTGCTCGCCTGGACGCTCGCGGTCCTCGCCTGCCTGATCGCGATCGAGCGGCAATATCGCGTGCTCGGCGCAATCCTGCTCGGCAGCGCCGCGGTCGGTGCGACCGCGACCGGCAGCGGCGAGAAGTTCCACGTCGACCACGTGCCCGAATGGGAGCTGTCGGCCCACATCCTGCTGTCCATGGCCGCGGCGGCGCTGCTGTTCGCGGCCGCGGTGACGGCGACGATGCTCGTGCTGCTCGACCGACGGCTGCGCAGCCGCCGGATCAGCAATCTGCCGAGCGTGCTGCCGCCGATCGACGTGCTCGAGACGGTGCTGTTCCGGCTGATCGGTGCGGGCTTCGCGCTGCTCACGCTCGCGCTGGTCACCGGCTTCGCGTTCGTGACGAACCTCTTCGAGCAGCACCTCGTGCACAAGACCGTGCTGTCGCTGATGGCCTGGGTCCTGTTCGCGATCCTGTTGTTCGGTCGGGTGCGCTACGGCTGGCGGGGCCGGTCCGCGGTGCGCTTCACCCTGTGGGGCTTCGGCATCCTCGTGCTCGCCTACTTCGGCTCCAAGTTCGTGCTCGAGGACATCTTCGGACGCCACTGGGGATGAGCCCGTCCCGCCGCTGATGTTCCATCCGTCACTGACCACGCTGTTCGCGTCGCTCGCTGCGCTGCTGCTCGCGGCGGCGTTCCTCGCCGGCAGCGAAACGGCGCTGATGAGCCTGAACCGCTATCGCCTGCGCCACGCGGCCCAGGCGGGCAACCGCGGCGCGCGGCTCGCCGAAGGACTGCTCGCGAAGCCGGATCAATTGATCGGCCTGATCCTGCTGCTGAACACGATCGTGAACGTGATCGCACCGATGCTCGTCGGCGTGATCGCGCTGCGCCTCGGCGGCGAGGTGCTGCTGGTGGTCGGCGTGGTCGCGCTGACCGTGGTGATGCTGGTGTTCTGCGAAGTGGGGCCGAAGACCTTCGCCGCGCTGAATCCGGAGCGCCTCGCGCTCCCGGCCGCGTACGTCTACACCCCGCTCCTCCGGGTGCTCTACCCGTTCGTGTGGGCGACGAACCTGCTCGCGAACGGGGCGCTGCGGCTGTTCGGCGTGTCGGCGCAGCAGCGCGGCCACGCCTTGAGCGGCGAGGAATTGCGCACGGTGCTCGCCGAGGCCGGCGCGATGATCCCGCAGCGCCATCGGCAGATGCTGGTCGGGATCCTCGACCTGGAGCGGGTCACCGTCGAGGACATCATGGTGTCGCGCGCCGACATCGTCGGCATCGACCTCGAGGACGATTGGGACGAGATCATCGAGCGCTTGCGGCAGACTCAGCACACGCGGTTGCCGGTGTACGAAGGCGAGATCGACCGGATCGTCGGCCTGCTGCACATGAAGAACGTCGTCCACGCGCTCGCGCGCGGCCGCCTCGATCGCGACGCCTTGATCGCCGCGGCGACCGCGCGCGACACCTACTTCGTGCCGTCGGGGACGCCGCTGAACACGCAACTCCTGAATTTCCAGCGCGACAAGCGCCGGCTCGCCTTCGTCGTCGACGAGTACGGCGACGTCCAGGGCCTCGTCACCCTCGAGGACATCCTGGAGGAGATCGTCGGCGAGTTCACGACCGATCCGGCGACGATGATGCACAAGGACGTGCATCGCGACGCCGACGGCAGCTTCGTCGTGAACGCCGCGGCGAACGTGCGGGCGCTGAACCGCTCGATGCGCTGGGATCTGCCGATCGACGGGCCGAAGACGCTGAACGGCCTGATCCTCGAGTTCCTGGAGACCATTCCCGACCCCGGCACGACGCTGAAGCTCGCGGACTACACGCTGGAAGTGCTGCAGACCGGCGACAACGCGGTGAAGACCGTGCGGGTGCAGCCGCCGCCGAGCGCGGCGGCGGCGCCGCCCGGCTGATCCGGCGTCAACCGCCGCGCTCGGCCTCGAGCGCCTCGGCGAGACGCTTCACGGCGATCACGCGCATCCCCTCGGGCGGGCGCCGCGGCGCGTTCGCCGCGGCGACGATCGCCGTGCCGAACCCGTGCTTCGCGGCTTCCTGCAAGCGCTCCTCGCCGAACGGGACCGGACGGATCTCCCCGGCGAGACCGATCTCGCCGAACGCGACGAGCGAGTGCGACACCGGGCGGTCCTCGAGGCTCGAACGCGCGGCGAGCACGATCGCGAGATCCGCCGCCGTATCGTCGATGCGCACCCCGCCGACCACGTTCGCGAACACGTCCGCACCCTGGAACGCGAGTGCGCCGTGCCGGTGCGCCACGGCGAGCAGCATCGTCAAGCGATTGCCGTCGATGCCGAGCGCGACGCGCCGGGGATTGCCGCCGGCGCCCGCGTCGACCAGCGCCTGGACCTCGATCAACAGCGACCGGGTGCCCTCGCGCAGCACCGTGACGACGCTGCCGGCGGCGGGTTGCGGATCGCGCGACAGGAAGATCGCGGAGGGATTCTTGACCTCCCGCAAGCCCGCCTCGGCCATCGCGAACACGCCGATCTCGTTCGCCGCGCCGAACCGGTTCTTCACCGACCGCAGGATGCGGAAGCGGCTGCCGGTATCGCTCTCGAAGTACAGCACCGTATCGACCATGTGCTCGAGCACGCGGGGTCCGGCGATCTGCCCGTCCTTGGTGACGTGCCCGACGAGCAGCACCGCGGTCCCGGTGCGTTTCGCATGGCGTACGAGCAGCGCGGTGCACTCGCGCAGCTGCGCGACCGACCCCGGCGCGGACACGACGCCCTCGGTGTAGGTCGTCTGGATCGAGTCGACGATCAGCACGCGCGCGCCGACCGCGCGGGATGCCTCCAGGATCTGCTCGACGCAGGTCTCGGCGAGCAGCCGCGAGGTCGACTCCTCGAGACCGAGGCGCCGGCCCCGCAGCGCGACTTGCTGCAAGGATTCCTCGCCGGTCGCGTAGAGCACCGGACCGCCCGGCGCGAGCGCCGCGGCCGCCTGCAGCATCAGGGTCGACTTGCCGATGCCCGGATCCCCGCCGAGCAAGGTCACCGATCCGGCGACCAGGCCCCCGCCGAGCACCCGATCGAGTTCGCCCGACCCGGTCGCGACCCGCACCGGCGATCCTTGCGACTCGGCCGCGAGCGTCGACGGCGCCGCCGGCTCGGTCCCGGGCCCGCGGCTGCGCCGCCCCGCGGCGGCCGGCGCGGTGGCGCCGACCAGGGTGTTCCACTCGCCGCAGGTGCCGCACTGCCCTTGCCACTTCGGCGAGACGCTACCGCAGCTGCCGCATACGTATACCTCGCGGGCCTTCGCCATGCCGATCCTTTCGTGTCGAATTTGTGAGCTTAGCATTGCTGCGCCCGACGCCCGATCCCCTATACTGCCTGCCGATGTCGAGCGGGATTATGTCCATTCAATGAGAAAAATCGGCTTGATCGCCGCGATCGCGGGTGCCGCGATCATCGCCTTGTCCGTCGCGTTGCGGCTGCTCGGCGAGCACGGCCCCTGGATCTGGTTCCCCGGCGGCGTGGTGCTCGCCGCCGGGGCCGCGACCCTCGCGTTCGCGCGGTTCGGCGCCGGCGGCGCCCGCTCGAGCGTGAGCGGCGAGCTGCGCCCGCCCGGCGCGGACACGGCCCGACTACTCGACAACTTCGAGCAGCGTTTCGCGGAACTGAAGGCTCGCAAGCCGAGCGCGACGGTGCTCGGCGATCTGTATGCGCTCGGCACCCAGCTCGAACAACGCGGACGGTTGCTGCAAGCGACCGCGGTCTTCCGCCACCTGACGCGCGTCGACGCCGGCTACCGCGACGTCAACGCGCGCCTGCAGCGCCTGATGGACGCCGATCGGACGTCGCTGCGCGCCGGTACGACGCGCAGTCCCGCGCGCGAGGCCGCGGCGCCGGCGCGCGCCGCGAGCGGCTCCGCGGCGGCTCCCGCCGCTCGCCCGACGACGACGCGGCGCCCGGTCGAATCAGCCGCCGCGGCGGGGACGGCCGACACGGACGCCGATGCCTCGGCGGCGCCGGCGCAGCTCGGGCGCTACCGTCTGGAACGCGAGATCGGCCGCGGCGCGATGGGCGTCGTGTACCTCGGCCGGGACCTCGCGATCAACCGTCTCGTCGCGATCAAGGCGATTCCGCTGGCCAGCGAATTCGGCGAAGCGGAGCTCGCGGAGGCGCGCTCCCGGTTCTTCCGGGAAGCGGAGACCGCCGGCCGGTTGAACCACCCGAACATCGTGACGATCTACGACGTCGGCGAGGAGCGCGGGCTCGCGTACATCGCGATGGAATACCTGAAGGGGCGCCACTTGAGCGAGCACGCGGTGCCGAGCCGGCTGCTCGAGCCGCGCAAGGTCGTCGACCTGATGAAGCGCACCGCCGAGGCGCTGAATTTCGCGCACAAGCAGCAGGTCGTGCACCGGGACATCAAGCCGGCGAACCTGATGTACGACCCGGCGGCCGACGTGCTGAAGATCACCGACTTCGGGATCGCGCGGATCACCGACGCCGGCAGCACGCGCACCGGGATCGTGCTCGGCACGCCCTCGTTCATGTCGCCGGAACAGCTCGAGGGACGAACCGTGACCGGCCACTCGGACTTGTTCTCGCTCGGTGTCAGCCTGTTCCAGCTCTTGACCGGGCACCTGCCGTTCACCGCCGACTCGATGACGGGACTCATGCTGCAGATCGCGGAGAAGCCGCACCCGCCGCTGCGCGCGTATCGCCCGGACCTGCCCGCGTGCCTGGAACTCGTGCTCGACCGGGCGCTCGCGAAAGCGCCCGCGGCGCGATTCGAGACCGGCGCGCAGATGGCCGCCGCGCTCGAGGATTGCAAGACGCACCTGCCGAGCGGAACTCCGTGAAACCTTCCAGAGCGACGGAACCAACGTGCCGACCACGATGAACTTGCGCGGAAAGATCAGCAGCGTCGCGTTGAGCGACACGGGCAAGGTGCGCGAGCACAACGAGGATGCGATCGCCGCCGAGACCGAGATCGGCCTGTTCGTGCTCGCCGACGGCATGGGCGGCTACAACGCCGGCGAGGTCGCGAGCGGCATCGCGGTGAAGACGATCATGAACCTCGTGCGCGACGCGCTCGCGCGCGAGGACCTCACCGCGAACGACCCCGAGACCGGACTCGCCCGCCCGAGCATCATCTTGCGTGACGCAATTCACCGGGCGAACAACATCATCTACCACACCTCGAAAACCCAGCCACAATGCGAGGGCATGGGAACGACCGTGGTCGCCTGCCTGTTCCACGACAACCGGGTGTCGATCGCGCACGTCGGCGACTCGCGGCTGTACCGGCTGCGGGACAACCGGTTCGAGCAGCTGACCCTGGACCACTCGCTGCTCCAGGAGCTCGTGGACCGGGGGTTCTACTCCCAGCAGGAGGCGCAACGCGCGTCGAACAAGAACTACGTGACACGCGCGCTCGGCGTCGAGGAGACCGTGCAGGTCGAGATCAACGAGGAGTCCGTCCACCCGCGCGACTATTACGTGCTCTGCTCCGACGGCTTGTCCGATATGCTGGAGGACGAAGACATCCACCTGACGATCAACACGTTTAGCGATAATCTAGATATTGTCGCTAAGCAATTGATTCAATTGTCAAATGATAATGGCGGACGCGACAATATTTCGGTGATCATGGCGCGGATCGACGAGCCGTTTCCTGCTCATCGGGGTATATTTGACAGAATATTGGGATGGTTCGGCTAACGACTTGGGAGTCTGAATGGCACGTCTGATGCTAAGCCTGGACGGTCAAGTCCTCGCGGAATACAACATGAACAAGGAGCGCTACACGATCGGGCGCTTGCCGGACAACGACATCCGGATCGACAACCCCGCGGTCAGCGGCCACCACTCCCTGATCATCAACATCCTCAACGACTCGTTCCTCGAGGACTTGAACAGCACCAACGGCACCTACGTCAACGGCAAGCTGATCAAGAAACATGCGATGCAGCACGGCGACGTGATCACGGTCGGCCACCATCAGCTGCGGTATATCGACAGCCAGGAGGACACCGCCTCCCAGGAAGAGTTCGAGAAGACGATGGTGATCACCCCGAGCAGCCAGGGGGAGGACCGGGTCCGTCGCGTCGCCCAAACCGTCGAGCGCGCCACCGCGAACACCGCGGCGGCCACGCCCCGCAAGCCGGGCTCGGCGACCGAGGCGGCGGCGGCGCTGCCGAAAGCGAAGCTCCAGGTGCTGAGCGGCGCGTTCGCCGGCCGCGAGCTCGAGCTGACCAAGGCCTTGACGACGCTCGGCCGGCCCGGCATCCAGGTCGCCGCGATCACGCGGCGCGCGGAAGGCTATTACATCGTCCACGTCGACAGCGGCAAGGAGAACGACTACCCGCTGGTGAACGGGGTCCCGATCGGCGCGCAGGCGCGCAAGCTCGCCGACAACGACATCGTGCAGCTCGCCGGCGTGAAGATGGGCTTCTTCGAGAGCTGAGGTCGAGCGCTAGCGACCCTCGACCGCGACCCGCTGGCTGATCCCGCACAGCAGTTCGTAGGGGATCGCGCCCGCGGCCGCGGCCACCGTCTCGACCGGCAATTCCGGACCCCACAGCACGACCGATTCCCCGACCCGGACCGCGGGGTCGAGGTCGGTCGCGTCGATCGCGAGCATGTCCATCGACACCCGCCCCGCGAGCGGCAGCCGCCGGCCGCGCAGCAGCACCGCCGCGTCCCCGCTCACGCTGCGCGGGTAGCCGTCGCCGTAACCGATCGCGGCGATCGCGAGCGTCGTCGGCCGCGACGCGACCCACGCGCCGCCGTAGCCGACGCGCGCGCCCGGCGCGATCCGCTTCACCGCGATGACCTGGGATCGCAGCGTCATCGCCGGGCGCAAGCCGTGATCGGCGCCGACCGCGCCCCGCAGCGGCGAGGCGCCATACAGCAGCAGCCCCGGCCGAACCCAGTCCGCGAGCGCGGTCGGCACGTTCAGCAGCGCCGCGGAGTTCGCGAGGCTGCGCTCCCCGGGCAAGCCCCGCGTCGCCGCGTCGAAGCACGCGAGCTGCGCCGCGGTCGCGCCGTGCGCCGGCTCGTCGGCACCCGCCAAATGGGTGAACGAGTGCACGGGCCCGCGCACCCCGGCGAGCGCCGCGAGCGCCGCCCGCGCCGCGACCACGTCGGCCGGATCGAAGCCGAGCCGGTTCATCCCGGTGTCGATCTTCAGCCAGACCTTGAAACTCGCGGGCGCGGCCGCCCGGAGCAACTCGATCTGCTCGGCCGTATGCACGACCAGGTCGAACCGAAAGGCGGCCGCCGCCTCGCGTTGCTCGGCGTCGAACACCCCTTCGAGCAGCACGATCGGCTGCTCGATGCCGGCGCGCCGCAGCGCGAGGCCTTCCTCGACCCGCGCGACCGCGAAGGCGTCGGCTCGTGCGAGGGCGCGCGCGACCGGCACCAGGCCGTGGCCGTACGCGTTCGCCTTCACGACCGCCATCACGCGCGAGCCCTGCGCGCGGGCGCGCACCTGGCGCAGGTTGTGCCTGAGCGCGGACGTGTCGATCGTCGCGCTCGCCATCGGTCGGATCGGGTGGGACAAGCGGGAAGGCGCTCCGTCGCGGCGAGGGGCCGGCGTGCCGAGGAGCGGTAGTATAGCCGCGCGCCGGGACGGTCCAAGCCGCCGGGCGAACGGCCACGCGGGCGCCGCGCGCGGGCCGGCGAAATAAAAATTTCGACAGACGCGCGGCGACGTGGCAGACTCCGCGCCCTGGCGCGTTGGGCCGGCCGGCCCGTGCGCCCTTATTCGCAAACTCAACAGGCAACGGAAGATCGATTATGCCCCGTCAAACCCCGCTCTCCGATATCCGCAATATCGGCATCATCGCCCACGTCGACGCCGGTAAGACGACAACGACCGAGCGAATCCTGTACTACACGGGGCGCAAGCACACGATCATCGACATCCACGACACCAAGGACCTGAAGACGTCGACGACGACGGACTATCTCGAGCAGGAACAGAAGCGCGGGATCACGATCCAGAGCGCCGCGGTGTCGGCGTTCTGGCGCAAGAAGAAGATCAATCTGATCGACACCCCGGGACACGTCGACTTCACGATCGAAGTGAATCGCAGCCTGCGCGTGCTCGACGGCGCGGTCGTCGTGTTCGACGGGGTCGCCGGCGTCGAACCGCAGTCCGAGACCAACTGGCGTCTCGCGGACAACTACGACGTACCGCGAATCTGCTACGTGAACAAGATGGACCGCAGCGGAGCGAACTTCCTGCGCTGCGTCGACATGATCAAGAAGCGCCTCGGCGCCCGCCCCTTGCCGATCCAGATCCCGATCGGTTCGGAGGACAACTTCCGCGGAATGGTCGACCTGGTCGAGATGAAGGCGCTCGTCTGGGACTCGGACGACAAGGACGCGGTCTGGCAGGTCCTCGACGTGACCCCGGACCTCGCCGACAAGCTGCACATCACCGTGCCGACGGACCGACAACTGCTCGCGGACGTCGAGAAGTTCCGCACGGAACTCGTCGACACCTGCCTCGAGCAGGACGACGCGGCGATGGAGGCCTACCTCACCGACGGCGCGATGCCCTCCGCGGACGTGCTGCGCGCGGCCTTGCGCAAGGGCACCTTGACCTCCGCGTTCAACCCGGTCCTGTGCGGCTCCTCGTACAAGAACAAGGGGGTGCAACAGGTGCTCGACGCGGTCGTCGACTATCTGCCGGCGCCGACGGACGTCGCGGCGATCAAGACCGTGGACGCCGACGGCCATCCGATCGGCGAGCGCAAGTGCTCGGACGACGAACCGTTCTCCGCGCTCGCGTTCAAGGTGATCAACGACGCCTACGGCGCGCTCACGTTCGTGCGCGTCTACTCCGGCGTGCTCACCAAGGGCATGTCGGTGCAGAACACCACGCGCGGCAAGCGCGAGAAGATCGGCCGCATGGTCGAGATGTTCGCGAAGGAAGCGAACGCGATCGAGGAAGCGCGCGCCGGCGACATCATCGCGTTGGTCTCGCTCGCGGAGACCGAGACCGGCGACACGCTGTGCGAGGCCGCGAGTCCGGTGATCCTCGAGCGGATGCGCTTCCCGGACCCGGTGATCAGCGTGTCGGTGACGCCGAAGGTCAAGGCCGACCAGGAGAAGTTCTCGAACGCGCTCGGCAAGATGGTCCGTGCCGATCCGTCGCTGCACCTCGAGACCGACCGCGAGACCGGCCAGACGATCCTGCGCGGGATGGGCGAACTGCACCTCGAGGTCACGCTCGACCGGATGCGCACCGAGTTCGGCGTCGAGGGCAACATGGGCGAGCCCCAGGTCGCGTACCGCGAGACGATCACGCGCAAGCAGAACGAGCAATACATCCACAAGAAGCAGACCGGCGGCGCCGGGCAGTTCGCGGAAGTGTGGATCGATTTCGAGCCGCTGCCGCGCGGCTCGGGCTTCGAGTTCGTCGACAAGACGGTCGGCGGTTCGGTGCCGAAGGAATTCGTGCCCTCGGTCGAGAAGGGCTTGAAGATGCAGAAGGAGGACGGAGTGCTCGCGGGCTTCCCGACCGTGGACTTCCGCGCCACGCTCACGGACGGCAGCTACCACGACGTCGACTCGAACGCGATGACGTTCGAGATCGCGGCGAAGGCCTGCTTCCGCGAGGCGATCCGCAAGGCCGGACCGATCCTGCTCGAGCCGGTGATGAAAGTCGAGACGGTGACCCCGGGCGACTACCTCGGCGACGTGATCGGCGACATCAACCGGCGGCGCGGCTCGATCCAGGACCAGCTCGAGCGGGGCACGAACATCGCGGTCGTCGCGACGGTGCCGTTGTCGGAGATGTTCGGCTACATCGGCCACCTGCGCGGGATGACGAGCGGCCGCGCCTCGTACACGATGGAGTTCTCGCACTACGATCCGGTGCCGAAGAACGTCGCCGACGAAGTGATCGCCCAGCGCGCGAAGGCGAAGAACGCTTCCTGATCGGGAGGCGCGCCGCGCGCGCGGCGCACGCCGCTCCGGCCGCGCACCCGCGGACCCGGAGCGGCGGCCGCCGGCGATCAGCCGAGGCCGGCGGTTGCCTGCGCCTGCGAGCGCCTATATATTCAATGGCTTGCGCGCCGGTGGCGCCCCAGAGCGCGATTCCGGAGACCCCACGCGATGCAAACCGGCCGTGCCGATGAAGACTATCAGCGGGAAATCCTGCCGCACGTCTCGCGGACCTTCGCGCTGACGATCCCGCAGCTGCCGGGGGCGCTGCGGACCGCGGTGACCAACGCGTACCTGCTGTGCCGGATCGCCGACACGATCGAGGACGAGCCGGCGATCCCGCCGCCCGAGACGCTGCAGTACCTGGAGCGATTCAAGGAGGTCACCGCCGGACGCGCCGACGCGCAGTCGCTCGCGCGCGAACTCGCGGGCAAGCTCAGCGACCAGACCCTGCCGGCCGAGCGCGACCTCGTCGCCCACGTCGCGGACGTGGTGGGCGTGACCGCGCGGTTCAACGACGCGCAGCGCGCGGCGATCCTCCGCTGCGTGGAGCGGATGTGTTACGGGATGCCCCGCTTCCAGTCGAACGCCAGCCTGCACGGGCTCGCCCGGGCCAGCGACCTGGACGACTACTGTTACTACGTGGCCGGCGTCGTCGGCGAAATGCTGACGGAACTGTTCTGCGACCACTCCCCCGCGATCGCGCGCCACGGCGCGGCGCTGCGGGCGCGGGCGATCTCGTTCGCCCAGGGGCTGCAGATGACCAACATCCTGAAGGACATCTGGGAGGACCGCGCGCGCGGCGCGTGCTGGCTGCCGCGCGAGGTCTTCGATCGGCACGGCGTCGACCTCAGCGCGCTGCGCGCCGCGCCGGCCGTGCCCGGCTTCGCCGACGGCCTGCACGAACTGGTCGCGGTCGCCCACGCACACCTGCGCAACGCGCTGGAATACACCTTGCTGATGCCGCGAGGCGAGACCGGGATCCGCCGCTTCTGCCTGTGGGCGGTCGGCCTCGCGGCGCTGACCTTGCGCAACATCGATCGGAACCCGGGGTTCACGTCGGGGTCAGAGGTGAAGGTCTCGCACGCCGCGGTCGCGATGACGCGCCTCGGCAGCGACCTCGCGGTACGCAGCAACGCGACGCTGCGGGGCTTGTTCGCGTTCGCGGCGCGGGGCCTGCCGCTCGCCGAACTGCCGGCGACGATCGGCGCACCGGCGCCGGACGCGGGACTCACCGCGGCGGAGGACGCGCAACGGCATCGCTACGGGAGATCGGGAGCATGAAGATCACGGTGCAATCGGCGACGCTCGCCACCGCGAACCGGGCGACGCCGCGCACCCAGGCTCCGACCGACGACGACCGGCTGGATGATGCGATCGCCGCGGCCCGTGACGCGCTGCTCGCGCGCCAGGAGCCGGCCGGGAACTGGCTGTTCGAACTCGAGGCGGACTGCACGATCCCGGCCGAGTACGTGATGATGATGCACTACCTCGACGAGATCGACACCGCGCTGGAGCGGAAGATCGGCGTCTACCTGCGCGCGCACCAGGCCGATCACGGCGGCTGGCCGCTCTATCACGGCGGCGCGCTCGACCTCAGCTGCACGGTGAAGGCGTACTTCGCGCTGAAATTGATCGGCGACGCCACCGACGCGCCGCACATGCGCCGCGCGCGCGAGGCGATCCTCGAGCGCGGCGGCGCCGCCCGCGCGAACGTGTTCACGCGAATCGCGCTCGCGTTGTTCGGCGAGATCCCGTGGCGCGGCGTGCCCTACATCCCGGTCGAGATCATGCTGCTGCCGCGGTGGTTCCCGTTCCACCTGGACAAGGTCTCGTACTGGTCGCGGACCGTGATGGTGCCGCTGTTCGTGCTGTGCACCCGCAAGCCGCGCGCGAAGAACCCGCGCGGCGTGCACGTGCGCGAACTGTTCACGGTCCCGCCGGAGCACGAGCGCCATTATTTCGCGGAGATACGCCGGCGCGGGGGCGTGTTGCCGCGCGTGTTCCTCGCGATCGACCGGATCTTCCGCGGGCTCGATCCGCTGATCCCGCGCGCGATGCGCGCGGCGGCGACCCGGCGCGCGGAAGCCTGGGTCCTCGAACGCTTGAATGGCGAGGACGGTCTGGGGGCGATCTTCCCGGCGATGGTCAACGCGCTCGAGATGATGGTCCTGCTCGGCTATCCGGCGGACGACCCGCGGCGCGTGACCGCGAAAGCGGCCTTGCGCAAGCTGGTCGTCGAGACCGCGGATTCCGCGTATTGCCAGCCTTGCGTGTCGCCGATCTGGGACACCGCGCTCGCCGCGCTCGCGATGCAGGAGGCCGCCGACCCGCTCGCGATCGATGCGGCCAACCGCGCGCTCGATTGGCTGCGACCCCACCAATTGCGTGACGAACCGGGGGATTGGCGAGTCAACCGACCGACGCTCGGCGGCGGCGGCTGGGCCTTCCAGTTCGCGAACCCTCACTACCCGGACCTCGACGACACCGCGGTCGTCGCCTGGGCGATGCACCAGTCGAACCGTGCCGGCGACTACGCCGAGAACATCACCCGCGCGCTCGACTGGCTCGCCGGCATGCAGAGCACCAACGGCGGCTTCGCGGCGTTCGACGTCGACAACACCCACTATCGGCTGAACCAGATCCCGTTCGCCGACCACGGCGCGCTGCTCGATCCACCGACCAGCGACGTGACCGCGCGCGTGGTCACGCTGCTCGCGCGCGTCGGGCGACCCGCCGATGCGCCGGTGATCCGCCAGGCGATCGACTACCTGCGCCGCGAGCAGGAGCCCGACGGCTCCTGGTTCGGCCGGTGGGGGACGAACTACGTCTACGGCACCTGGTCGGTCCTCACGGCGTTCGCGCAGGCGCGGGTGCGGCCGGACGATCCCGCGGTCCGCAGCGCCGTCGCGTGGCTGCAGCGGCGCCAGAACCCCGACGGCGGCTGGGGCGAGAGCAACGACGGCTACGCGGGCGAGCCGGCGGAGGCCGCGAGCACCCCTCACCAGACCGCGTGGGCGCTGCTCGCGCTGGTCGCCTCCGGCGAGGCGAGCTCCGCGAGCGCGCGGCGCGGCGCCGAGTGGCTGGTCCGGCAGCAACGGGCCGACGGCCTGTGGACCGATCCTCACTTCACCGCGCCGGGTTTCCCGCGGGTGTTCTACCTGCGCTATCACGGCTATGCGGCGTACTTCCCGCTGTGGGCGCTCGCCGCGTATCGGACCCTGTCGCGCCGGGCCGTCACCCATTGACGGGGATCGGCATCGTCACCGCGCTCGCCGCCGAAGCGCGCACGCTGCGTGACGTGCGGCGCTGGCGTGACGGCCGGGATCGGCTGGACGGCCGGACGACGGTGATCGTGTCCGGGATCGGGCCCGTGGCGGCCGACCGCGCGGCGCGCGCGCTCGTCGAGGCCGGTGCCGACGCGCTGCTCAGCTGGGGCGTCGCCGGGGGCCTCGATCCGCAGCTGCGGCCGGGCGCGATCGTGCTACCCGCCGCGATCGTCGGCCCCGCGGGCGAACGCTACCCGACGCACGCCGCGTGGCGCGAGCGCGAGCGGCGCCGGCTCGCGGCGCGCACGCCGGTGTGCGAGGGGGCGATCCTGTCGCAAGCCACGGCGATCGCCGATCCGCCGACGAAGCACGCCGCGCACCGTGCGAGTGGTGCGGTCGCGATCGACATGGAGAGCGCGGCGATCGCGGCCGTCGCCGCGAGCCGCGGATTGCCGTTCCTCGTCGTCCGCGCGATCGTCGACACCGCCGCCGACGCGCTGCCGGACGCGGTCGTCGCCGCGAGCCGCGACGGCCGTCCCGACGCGCCACGCCTGCTCGCCGGCTTGCTCCGTTCGCCCGGCGAGCTCGGCGCCCTGCTCGGCCTCGCCCGCCGCTTCCGCGCCGCGCGGCACGCGCTCACCGCGGCCTCGGCCGCCGGCCTCGCGACGCCGCCATGAAGGCGCTCGTCACCGGCGCGACCGGCTTCGTCGGGGCGGCGGTCGGACGCACGCTCGCCCGCGCCGGCTGGGACCTGCGCACGCTCGTGCGCCGATCCGCCGACCGGCGCAACTTGCGCGACTTCCCCGCCGAGCCGGTCGAAGGCGATCTCGCCGATCCGCGCTCGCTGCGTGCGGCGCTCGAGGGTTGCGACGCGCTGTTCCACGTCGCGGCCGATTACCGCATCGGCGTGCGCGATCCGGCGCCGCTGTACGCGGTCAACGTCGAGGGCACCCGCAACGTGCTCGCGGCCGCGCGCGACGCGGGGATCCGCCGGGTCGTGCATACCAGCAGCGTCGCGACCATCGGGATACCGGACGACGGCACGCCCGGCGACGAGCGCACGCCGGTCACGCTGGACGATATGATCGGCCACTACAAGCGCTCGAAGTTCCTCGGCGAGCAGGTCGCGTTGCAGTTCGCGCGGGAGGGCCTCCCCGTCGTGATCGTGAACCCCTCGACGCCGGTGGGGCCCGGCGACGTGAAGCCGACGCCGACCGGCCGCATCGTGCTCGACGCGGCGTCGGGGCGGATGCCCGCGTACGTCGACACCGGCCTGAACGTCGTGCACGTCGACGACGTCGCCGCGGGTCATCTCGCGGCCTACGAACGCGGCCGCGTCGGCGAGCGCTACATCCTCGGCGGCGAGAACATGAGCCTGCGCGCGATCCTCGCCGAGGTCGCCGGTCTCGTCGGACGCCGCGCGCCCCGGATCGAGCTGCCGTACGCCGCGGTGCTGCCGCTCGCGATCGTCGCCGACGGGATCGCCCGGCTCACGGGCCGCAGCCTCACGATCTCGCTCGAAGGCGTGCGCATGGCGAGGAAGCGGATGTACTTCTCCAGCGCGAAGGCCGAGCGCGAGCTCGGTTACCACGCGCGGCCGCCGGTGGAGGCGTTCCGCGACGCCGTGCGCTGGTTCGAAGCGCAAGGCATGCTGCGCACCCGCCGCCGGGTCGGCGGACCTTAAGGTTCGTGGCGCGGCGCGAATCCGTCGCGCCCGACGATCCATTGCCAGGCGACGAGCGCCGGCACGCCGAACAGGATCTCGCGCATCCGCTTCGCGAGCGACAGCGCGAGCGCGACGTCCGGCGCGATCCCGAGCACGTGGCCGAGCCCGACGAGGCTCGCTTCCTGCACGCCGATGCCGGCCGGCACCAGGAACACGAAGTTGCGCACCGCTTGCGTCAGGCTCTCGAGCGCGATCGCCTCGACGATGCCGATCGGATGGCCGATCCAGCGCAGCGCGAGCCAGGTCTCGACCGTGCCGGCGAGTGCACCCGCGAATTGCCAGGCGATCGAGCGCAGCAGGCGGCCGTGCGCGCGGCAGGACGCGCGGATCGCGGCGTCGATGTCGGCCGCGCTCGCGCCGAACCCGGACCGCGCGGTGCCGCCGGCGACGGCGTTCACGTTGCCGAGCAGGCGCGACCCGAGCCGTCGGAGCCAGTCGAACACCGAGCCGTAGCGCATCAGCGCGACGAGCAGCGCGATCACCGGCAGGCTCGCGGCGAGCAGGATCGCCAGGTCCTCGGTCAGCGCGACTTCCCCGGTCAACTCGAGGATGCACACCACCCCGAGCGCGACCAGCAGGTACTGGCTGATCAGGGTCATCAGCACTTCGACGACGACGCTCGCGGTCGCGACCGGCAGTTCGACGCCGGTCCGCGCGAGCAACCCGACCCCGACCACCTCGCCGCCGACGTTCGCGACCGGCAGCAAGCGGTTGATCGCCTCGCGGATGCAGGCGATGCCGAACAGGGTCCGCAGCCGCGCGCGGACCGGCAGCAGCGTCTGCCACCCCACCGCGTCGAGCAGGATCGGCACCGCGCGCAGCGGTACGAGCCACAGCAGCCACCAGCTCGCGTGGGTCAGCAGGTCGAAGATCTGCGCGGCGCCGCTGCGCAGGATCAACGCGATCGCGACCGCGAGGCCGGCGACGAACGCGATCCGCACCGTGAGCTTCATCGGTGCGCGCGCCCCGCGTCGAGATCGCCGTATCCGCCGAGCCGCGCGCCGGCCGCCTCGATCGCGGCGCGCACGCGCGGGCTGCGCAGCGCGGCGAGCTCGTCCGCGTGCCGATAATCGCGCATCGTCGCCACGATCGGCGCGGCGGTCGCCGCCGGGTGCGCGTAGACCTCGGTGACGCCGTCCGGCAGGCGCGCGAGGATCTCGAGCCACGCCGCCTCGTCCATCCGCCCGCTGCGGGCGATGCCGAACACGCGATCGCCGTAGGCGATGCCGGCGCGGCGCAAGCGCCAGCGCATCCCGGCGAGCCACGGCGCGAGCAACAGCGCGCCGGCGGCACCGGCGACGCCCGCGCCCGCGCGCGCCGCGAACCACGCGGGTTCGTCGGGGACGCGCACCGCCCGCAGGCCGTAGTCGGCGCCGACCGCGAGCAGGGTCGCGAGCAAGGTCGGGTGCAGATGGAAGTGCTTGTGCGCGTCGACGTGGTCGAGCGGCAGGCCGGTCGCCCGGTACGCGTCGAACTGCGCGCGCACTTCCCGTTCGATCTGCCGGCGCGCCGACGGCGACGCGAAGTAACGGAAGCCGCGGGCGACCATGCGGGCGTCGAAGCGGCCCTGCGCGTCGACGAGCGCGGGAATCGACGCCGGCGGCGAGACGGCCGGCCCGTCCGCGAGCACGAGGTGCAGGCCGACGCGCAGCGCGGGCAGTCGCCGCGCGCGCCGCACCGCGTCCGCGGCGGCCGGCGCGGCGACCATCAGGCTCGCGGCGGTGAGCACGCCGTCGCGATGCGCGGTCTCGACCGCCTCGTTGACCGCCTCGTGCAGACCGAAATCGTCCGCGGTGACGATCAGGAGCTTAGGCATGCCTCGAGGCGGTCACGCCTCGCGCGCGCGCAGGAAGCGGAAGAACTCGACGCCCTCGCGCAGCCGCCGCTTGGTCATCGTCCAGCTCCTCAGCATCTCGCCGGTCAACTCGGCGATCTTGCGCGGCCGGAAGTAGAACTCCTTGTAGAACGTCTCGACCGCGTGATGGATCTGCGCCGCGTCGAGGTTCGGATAGGAGATCGGCGCGAGCTGGACGCCCTCGCTGTTCACGAGGTTCAAGCCGTCGTTCTCCTTGAGCCAGCCGTTCGCGACGGCCTGGGCATACAGCTCGGTCCCGGGATACGGCGCCGCGAGCGAGACCTGGATCGTATGCGGGTTGATGTCGACCGCGTAGTCGATCGTCTCGCGGATCGTCTCCGGCGTCTCGCCGGGCAGGCCCAGGATGAAGGTACCGTGGATCGTGATCCCGAGCTTGCGGCAGTCGCGGGTGAACCGGCGCGCGATGTCGGTGCGCAGGCCCTTGCGGATGTTGTGCAGGATCTGGTCGTTGCCGGACTCGTAACCGACGAGCAGCAAGCGCAGGCCGTTGTCGCGCAGCACCCGCAGCGTCTCGTACGGCACGTTCGCCTTCGCGTTGCACGACCAGGTGACGCCGAGCTTGCCGAGGCCGCGCGCGATCTCTTCGGCGCGCGGCCGGAAATCCGTGAACGTGTCGTCGTCGAAGAAGATCTCCTTGACCTCCGGCATGTTCTCCTTGATCCAGCGGACCTCGTCGACGACGTTCTGCGGGCTGCGCACGCGGTATTTGTGGCCGCCGACGGTCTGCGGCCACAGGCAGAACGTGCACTTCGAGCGGCAGCCCCGACCGGTGTAGATCGACACGTACGGATGCTGCAGGTAACCGATGAAGTAGTTCGGGATCGTGAGATCGCGCTGGTACACCGGCGACACCCACGGCAGCTCGTCCATGTCCGCGATCATCGGCCGCGGCGCGTTGTGGCGCAGCGTTCCGTCGGCGTCGCGATAGGACAGGCCGAGCACGTCGGCGAGCGGACGCCCCTCGGCGACCTCCTTGCAGGTGTAGTCGAATTCCTCGCGCGCGACGAAATCGATCGCCGGCGAGGCCGCGAGCGAGCCCGCCGGATCGACCGCGACCTTGGCGCCGACCATGCCGATCAGCAGCCGCGGATTGCGCGCCTTCAACAGCTCGGCGACGTGCGCGTCCTTCGGGAACGACGGCGTGCTCGTGTGCATGATCACGAGGTCGTAGTCGTCGGCGAGCGGCAGCACCGCGTCCATGGTCAAGCCGTCGGCCGGCGCGTCGAGCAGCCGGCTCCCCGGCACCATCGCGGCCGGTTGCGCGAGCCAGGTCGGATACCAGAACGAGCGCACTTCGCGCTTCGCCTGATAACGCGCGCCGGCGCCGCCGTCGAAGCCGTCGAATGACGGAGGGTGCAGGAACAGTGTTCTCATCGCGTCGAGTCCTCATATCGCTGGAACGCGCCATCGCCGCCGAGGCGGTATCGGTCGCCGCGCCAGCGGACGCTGCGCGTCGCGAATCCCCAGCACCAAAGGGCAAGGCTCAGCGAGTCGCCGAGCGGAAGCGCGAGCCAGTCCCACCAAGGCGACCCGCGCCCGCGCACCCGCCAATGTAGCACGAGACGGGCCACGGCCGCGATCCCCAGCGCCGCGGCGGCGGGCGCTGCGCCCCGGGCGAGCGCCACGCCGATCGCGGCGACCGGGACCCCGAACGTGACCAGGGACGCCGCATAGCCCCCGGGCCGCACGGCCCGGATCGTCCGCAGCCAGCGCAGCAGGTGCCGCAGCGACTCGCGCAGCGAGCGCTCCTCGACGATCGTCTCGACCTCGACCGGCGCGAGCACCGTGCGCAGCCCGAGCCGGCGGGTCGCCTCCCCGAGCGCATAATCGTCGGCGAGCTGATCCGCGATCGCCTCGAAGCCGCCGATCGCCGCGAGCGCGTCGCGGCGCAGCGCGATGGTCGCGCCGAACGCGAACGCGCGCGATCCGAGCGCGGCCGCGACGCGCACCGACGGGTAGAACCAGTCGTTCACGAACGCGGCCGCGAGCCAGGACGCGAAGCCGGGTTGCGGGACCGCTCGGTAGGCGGTCGTGACCACGCCGACCCGCGGATCGAGCAGCGGCGCGATCACGCCCTCGAGGTACCCTGGCCCGACCCGGATGTCGCTGTCCGCGAGCACCAGGTGGTCGTGCGCCGCCACGCCCATCAGGTTGATCAAGTTGGAGACCTTGCGGTTGGCGCCATGCTGTCGCGAATCGGCGACCGTGCGCAGCCGCAGCGTCGGGAATTCGCGGACCAGGCCGTCGACGATCGCGAGCACCGGATCGGCCGGATCCTGCACCCCGAACAGGATCTCGAACTGCGGATAGGTTTGCGCGCAGAACGAGCGCAGGCAGTCGGCAGTGGCCGCCTCGACGCCGTACAGCGGCTTCAGCACGGTCACCGGGGGCCAGCGCGGCGGCGCCATGGCCGCCGGCGCCGCACGGCGCAGCACCGCCCACAGCGCGACGCACAGATAGGCGGCGGGCGCGGCGGCGAGCGCGATGCCGAGGAGGCGCAGCACGAGGGTCGGGTCGAGGCTCATCGGGTCGGGCTGCGGCCAGCTGACATCTTCGCAATCATCCTCTCGGTCGGCGCGCGATCTGGCTAGAATAGCGTATGGGAATTCCACTGCTGCAGGTTTACCGGGTCGCTCGTTACCTCGCCGCGCGCAAGCTCCGCGGCGACAAACGCTATCCGTTGGTGTTGATGCTGGAACCGCTGTTCCAGTGCAACCTCGCTTGTTCCGGCTGCGGCAAGATCGACTACCCGAAGGAGATCCTGCAACAGCGCGTCAGCGTCGAGGATGCGCTGCGCGCGGTCGACGAATGCGGCGCGCCGATCGTCTCGATCCCGGGCGGCGAACCGCTGATCCACAAGGAGATGCCCGAGATCGTCGCCGGCATCGTCGCGCGCAAGAAATTCGTGTACCTGTGCACGAACGCGATCCTGCTCGCGAAGCACATCGACGAATACCGGCCCTCGCCGTACCTGACGTTCTCGGTCCACCTCGACGGCAACCGGCAGCGTCACGACGAGTCGGTCTGCCAGGAAGGCGTCTTCGACAAGGCCGTCGCCGCGATCAAGCTCGCGCGGCAGAAAGGGTTCCGGGTCACGATCAACTGCACGCTGTTCAACGGCGAGAACCCGGACGACGTCGCGGATTTCTTCGACACCGCGATGGACCTCGGAATCGAAGGGATCACGGTATCGCCGGGCTACAGCTACCATCACGCGCCGCGGCAGGACGTGTTCCTCGGCCGCCACGCGAGCAAGCAGCTGTTCCGCGAGATCTTCCGCCGCCGCGGCCGGGCGCGCCGGCGCTGGGTGTTCAATCACTCCGGCCTGTTCCTGGATTTCCTCGCCGGCAATCAGCGCTACCAGTGCACGCCGTGGAGCAACCCGACGTACAACGTGTTCGGCTGGCAGCGGCCTTGCTACTTGCTGACCGACGAGGGCTATGCGCCGAGCTACCGTTCGCTGATCGAGGATACCGACTGGGAGCGCTACGGCGTCGGCCGGAATCCGCGTTGCAACAACTGCATGGCGCATTGTGGCTTCGAGGGCACCGCGGTCAACGACGCGTTCAGCCGACCGCTGAAGGCGATGCTCGCCGCGCTGCGCGGGCCGCGGGTGACCGGGCCGATGGCGCCGGAGTTGCCGATCCAGTACACGGACGACGGCGGGCGGCCGCCCGCGGTCGCCGCGGTGCCGGTGAGCGCGATCCGCCGCCGCGAACCCGCCGAGGAGCGCGGCGCGCCCGAGTCGCTCTGAAGGCGCCGCCGGGGCGCGAGCGGCGCGCCCCCGGGCGCGGCGCCGGCGCCGGCGCCCCTTGGCGCAGGGTTCAGCCGAACACGCCCTCGGCGTAGGACTCGGGCGCGTAATTCTCGAACTTCGTGTACTGGCCGAGGAACGTGAGCTGGACCTCGCCGGTCGGGCCGTTGCGCTGCTTCGCGACGATGATGTCGGCGATGCCCTTGCGGGTCGTGTTCGGCTCGTACACTTCCTCGCGATAGATCAGCAGGATCACGTCGGCGTCCTGCTCGATCGCGCCGGACTCGCGCAAATCCGACATCACCGGCTTCTTCTCGACGCGCTGCTCGACGCTGCGATTCAACTGCGACAGCGCGATCACCGGCACCTTCAACTCCTTCGCGAGCGCCTTCAAGGACCGCGAGATCTCCGAGATCTCGGTCGCGCGGTTCTCCTTGGTGCCGGCGACCTGCATCAGCTGCAGGTAGTCGACGACGATCAGGTCGAGTCCCCGCTCGCGCTTCAAGCGCCGCGCCCGCGCCCGGACCTCGGTCGGCGTGAGCGCGGGGGTCTCGTCGACGAAGATCCGCGCGTTCGACAGCTGCGTCATCGCCGAATCGATCCGCGGCCAGTCGTCCTCCTGCAGCCGGCCATTGCGCAGGTGCGCCTGGTTGATCCGTCCGAGCGACGAGATCATCCGCAGCGTCAAGGACTCGGCGGACATCTCCATGCTGAAGATCGCCGCGGCCTTGTTCGCGCCGAGCGCCGCGTTCTCGGCGATGTTCACCGCGAGGGTCGTCTTGCCCATCGACGGCCGCCCGGCGACGACGATCAGATCGCCCGGCTGCAAGCCCGAGGTGATCTCGTCGAGCTGCTTGAATCCGGTCGAGATCCCGGTGATCTGGTCCTGGGAGTTGTACAGCTCGTCGATGCGGTCGACGACCGCGGGCAGGATGCTCTTCACCGCCTGGAAGCCGACGGTGCCGCGCGCGCCCCGCTCCGCGATCTCGAACACGGCCCGCTCGGCGTCGTCGACGATCTCGCGCGCCTCGCGCCCCTCGGGCTCGAGCGCCGCGGAGACGATCGCGTTGCCCGCGGTGACGAGCTGCCGCAGGATCGAGCGCTCCCGCACGATGTCGGCGTACGCGCGAATGTTGGCCGCGGTCGGCGTGTCGCGTGCGAGCGCGCCGAGATAGGCGAGTCCGCCGATCTGTTCCGAGAGCCCCTGGCTGTCGAGGAGGCCGGAGACCGTGACCGCATCGCAGGGCTGACCGCGCTCGACGAGCGAGGCGATCGCGCCGAAGATCAGCCGGTGGTCGTGACGGTAGAAATCCGCGGCGGCGACGCGATCGGCGATCTGGTCCCAGGCCGCGGCATCCAGCAACAGCCCGCCGAGCACCGACTGCTCGGCCTCGACCGAATGCGGCGGCAGTCGCACCGCCGCCTCGCCCGACCATCGGTTCGCCGATTCCGCCACGTGCTATCCGTGCGCGACGCGGCTCGTGGCGCCGCTACTCTTCGGCAATGATCGTGACCTGCAAGGTCACGTCGACGTCCGTGTGCAGATGCAGCTCGACGGAGTGATCGCCGGTCGTGCGGATCGGTCCGGTCGGCATGCGCACTTCCGCACGGGTGATCGCCTGTCCGGCCTTCACGGCCGCCTCGGCGATGTCCGCCGTGCCGATCGACCCGAACAGCTTGCCCTCGGATCCCGCCTTCGCCTTCAGCTCGAGCTTGAAGTTCTCGAACTTCGCCGCGCGCTCCTGCGCGCGTTGCAGCTCCGCGTGCGCCTTCGCCTCGAGATCGGCCCGCTGCGCGTCGAACTTCGCGACGTTCGCCGGCGTCGCGAGCGTCGCCCGCCCCGTCGGCACGAGATAATTGCGCGCGTAACCCGGCTTGACCTTCACGCGATCGCCGATCTGCCCGAGGTTGGCGACCTTCTGCAGGAGGATGACTTCCATCGATACGCCCTCCGGCCTTTCAGTGCTGGTCCGTGTACGGTAACAACGCGAGGAACCGCGCCCGCCGGATCGCGAGCTGCAGCTGTCGCTGGTAGTGCGCGCGAGTGCCGGTGATGCGGCTCGGAACGATCTTGCCGGTCTCGGTGACGTAGCCCTTCAGGGTACCGAGATCCTTGTAATCGATCTGCTTCACGCCTTCGGCGGTGAAGCGGCAAAACTTCTTGCGACGGAAAAAACGTGCCATGGGAGCTCCTTAACTGCGTCCGCTCAGCGCGCGCCGGCCGAGGGTTCGTCGTCGTCGGCGTCGTCGAATTCCTCGTGACGCCGCGCACCATCCTCCGACGACTTCGCCATCGGCGAAGCCTCGGTCACCGCCTCGTCCATCTTGACGACCAGGTGACGCAGCACCGCGTCGCTGAAGCGGAACGCGCCGTAGAGTTCGCCGAGGGTCTTCTGGTCGCACTCGATGTTCATCAGCACGTAGTGCGCCTTGTGGACCTTCGAGATGGGGTACGCGAGCTGCCGCCGTCCCCAGTCCTCGAAGCGATGCACCGCGCCGCCGCCGGCCGTGATCATTCCCCTGTAGCGGTCGATCATCGCAGGCACTTGCTCGCTCTGGTCCGGATGGACCAGGAGCACGATCTCATAATGTCGCATGTCGTCTCCTTACGGATTTCGCCTCCCGTTGCGAGCGGTGAGGCAAGGAGTCAAGCCGGCTGCCCGGCGAAAAGAGCGCGAAGGATACGCGTACCGATTCGGACGGTCAACTCAGGCGCCGCGGTCGCTGCGCTGCCGGATCGCCTCGAACAACGCGACGCCGGCCGCGACCGAGACGTTCAGCGACTCGACCCGTCCCGCCATCGGGATCCGGACGAGGAAGTCGCAACGCTCCCGGGTCAAGCGGCGCATCCCGCTGCCCTCGCCGCCGAGCACGAGCGCGAGCGGTCGACGCAGGTCGGCCGAGTAGATCGTCTGCGGCGCATCGGCGGCCGCGCCGGCGACCCAGATCCGGCGCTCCTTCAAGCGCTCCAGCGTGCGTGCGAGGTTCGTGACCGCGACCACCGGCACGAAGTCCGCGGCGCCGGCCGCCGCCTTGCGGGCCGTGCCGCCGACGCTCGCGGCCCGGTCGCGCGGAATCACGACCGCGTGCGCGCCCGCCGCTGCCGCGGTCCGCAGGCATGCGCCGAGGTTGTGCGGATCCGTCACGCCGTCGAGCACCAGCAGCAACGGTTCCCCGGCCAACCGATCGAGCTCGGCGAGCAGCTCCGATTCGTCCCAGGGACGGACCGGGCGGATCGCGGCGACGACCCCCTGGTGCACCGCGCCCGATCCGGCCATCGCCGCGAGGCTCTGCGGCGTCGCGTTCTGCACCCGCAAGCCGAGCGCCTCCGCGCGGCGCTTCAACTCCCGGATGCGCTGGTCGTCGCGCGCCGCGGCGACCCAGATCTCGAGCACCCGCTCCGGCGCCCGGTCGAGCAGCGCTTCGACCGCGTGCAGTCCGTGGACGTACTCACGGCCGCCGTCAACCACGCCCGCCTCGCCGGCGCCCGCCCCCGCCGCCCCCGCGGCCGCCGCCGCCGCCCCG
>JAJYFF010000036.1 GCA_021785405.1 Pseudomonadota bacterium
GATCGCGCTCGGGGCTCGTTCGCGAGCCGATCAAGGAGTCGATCCCGAGTCGCCGCATGGCCAAGCGCACCGCTTGAACATGACCATGAGGCCGTGAGCCCAAGACCTCGAGCCGCTCGGCCACCGGCACGAAGCTCTCACCGCGCAGCGCACGACGTACCAGATCCACCACCGGCTCGGGCAAGTGCGAAAGATTGCCGAGGGTCTCGTTCTTGACGCGACCATCCTCGCGGTAGCTGCGGCGCAGCAGATGCGTCTCGTACACACGGCCTTTGTAGGTACGCCGTGTGGTGACGACATGCACGGCGCCTCCACGTTCTGACATATCAAGAAACGTAGCATATGACCCCGCTATAGTCAACTAATTAGTGACTACATATTGTAGCCATGTAATCGAGCCAATCTCACCTCAAACACAGAAAAAATAGGGATCTGCTGACTACTCAGCCGGTAAAATCGCGGCGGAACTTCAGTCTAGCGCATCGTGACGCGCCGGCCACGGTTCGAGAACACGCGTGCCTCGAGCCACTGCCGGACGCGCACCGCATCGGCGACCCGCGTGTACTTGCCCCAGGAGTCGAGCAGCACGATCACGAGCTTGCGGCCGTCGATCACCGTCTCCAGCACGAGGCAGTGGCCGGCGGCGTTGATGAAGCCGGTCTTCTGCACGATGATCCGCCACGCGCGGTTCGCGACCAGCCCGTCGGTCGTGCCGAACTCCACCAGACGGCGGCGCACGCGGACCGCGTAACGCCGGTCGGTCGAGAACCGCCGAATCGTCGGATTATGCGACGCGGCGACGACCAGCTTCTCGAGGTCGCCCGGCGTCGACACGTTGCGGCTCGTGAGCCCGGTCGGGTCGACGAAATGCGTATGCGTCATCCCGAGCGCCTTCGCCTTGCGATTCATCGCTTGGATCGCGGCCGGGAAGCCGCCGGGATAGTTGTCCGCGAGGGTGCGCGCCGCCCGGTTCTCCGAAGACATCAGCGCGAGATGCAGCAACTGACCGCGCGTCAGCGTCGTCCCGACCTTCAGGCGCGAATACCAGCCCTTCCCATGGATGCGGTCGGACGGCTTGATCGTGATTCGCTGATCCAGTGACTGTTTCGCGTCGAGCACGACCAGCGCGGTCATCAGCTTCGTGATCGAGGCGATCGGCTGGACCGCGTCGGGCCGCTTCGAATACAGCACGGCGCCGTTGGTCGTGTCGACGACCAGCGCCGCGCTCGAGCGCAGGTCCGGGCCGCGCGGACGCTCCCGGCGGCGGACCGGGTGCCTCAGGAGGTGGTGTCCGTGCCGGTGTACCGGAGTCGCGAACGACGGCGCGCCGATCAGCAGCGCGGCGAGCGCGGCACAGATCGCCGCCGCCCCCTGGAACAGTCGACCGTTGACGGACATGGTTCTCCCTTTCGAGCTTGCGCAACTTTACCGCGGACCACGGGATCCGCAAGGGGCCGCACGCCATCGGCGGGCTTTTTTTTCGACCTCAAGCCGGCGACTCGGCTCCCGGCGCTCGCCGCAATTCCTTGTCGCGATACATCCGATGCTCCGCGAGGCTCTGCAGCTCGCGCAGCTCGCGGGCATCCTGGGGATACGACGCGACCCCGATGCTCACGCTACAGCGAATCATTCGCGATCGCAGATCGAGCGTGGTCTTGAACACGTTGTGGCGGATCCGGTTCACGAGCGCCCCGGCGACCTCGGGGGGCGCCCCCGGCAACAGGACCGCGAACTCGTCCGCGCCGAGGCGCGACGCGCGATCGCTCGAGCGGATGCTCCGCTGCAAGCACTGCGCGACCAGCGTCAGCACGCCGTCGCCCGCATCCCGGCCGAACTCCTCGTTGATCCGGTCGAGCTGGTTCACGTCGACGAACAGCACCGAGTACGGCCGGTGATCGCGGTCGCGCGACTGATGCTCGCGCTGCCAGATCGCCTCGAAGGTCCGCGCGTTGAGCAATCCGGTCAGTGGATCGTCGTGCGCCAGGCGCTCGATCCGGTCCCGCGCCTCGGTCACGTCGGCCGCGAGGGTCGAGGTCACGTACGCGACGAGCAGGATCGGCGCCATCACGCCGACGGTCCGCGCACCCATCGCGAGCCAGGCCGGATCGACGCCCGGCGTCGCGACGACGAGGCCCGCGTACACCGCGATCGCCGCGCCGACTTGCGCCATCGCAGTCGCCCGGCCGAGCACGAACGCGCTCAGGATCAAGGGCAGCAGGTACAGATTCACGAGCGGACTGTCGGCTCGACCGGTGAACCAGAGCACCGCGCTCACGAACACGACCATCGCCCAGGACTCGACCTGCACGCGCACGCGGCCGCGATTCGGCAGGAACCGCCGGGAACGGAACACCGCGATCGATGCCGCGAACGCCGCCAGCAGGGACACGAGCGCCCAGGGATGCGCCCCGATCGAGCTCGACCAGACCAGCACCAACGCCGCGAGGGCGAGGCACAGGATCTCGATCGAACGGATGCTGCGCACGCCGGCGAGCGTCCGTCAGCGCCGGGACGCGGACAGCGCGTGGTGGGGCTGCGCGCGGAGCCGTTGCAGTTCCTCGACCGCGCGACGCACTTCCGGATCGCTGCGGATGCCGGCCGGAGTCGAGGGCGCACCGCGGGCGGCGGCGGGCGGCGGTGTCAGCACGATGTCCGGTAGCAGTCCCGTGTGGTTGATCGAGACGCCCGACGGCGTGTAGTAGAGCGAGGTCGTGAGCTTGAGCGCACGGCCGCCCGGCAGCGGCATCACCGTCTGCACCGAGCCCTTGCCGAAGGTGCGTTGGCCCATCAACGTCGCCCGATGATGGTCCTTGAGCGCGCCGGCGACGATCTCCGCCGCCGAGGCGGAGCCGCCGTCGACGAGCACGACGATCGGTGCGCCGTTCAGCAAGTCGCCCGGCGTCGCGTTCATCTGGAAATTCGAATCCGGCGCGCGGCCGCGGGCGCTGACGATCACGCCACCGGTGAGGAAGTCGTCGGCGACGGAAACGGCGGCGTCCAGCACGCCGCCGGGATTGTCGCGCAAGTCGAGCACGAGGCCGCGCAGCGACCCATGGTTGCCGGCGATCAGGCGCTGCAGCGCGGCTTTCACGTCGGGACCGGTCTGCTGCGTGAACTCGGCGATCCTGAGATAGCCGATCCCGGCAGCGAGGTCGAGCGCCCGGACGCTGCGCATCTCGACCGGACCGCGCTTGACGGTGAACACGATCGGCGCGTCGCTCGTTCCGCGCAGCACGCCGATCCGCACCGTCGTGCCCGATTTGCCGCGCATGCGGTCGATGGTCTCGGCGAGGCTCGCATTGGTGACCGGCGTGCCGTCGATCGTGGCGATCACGTCGCCCGGACGCAGTCCGGCCGCGGCCGCGGGCGAACCGGCGAACACCGAGACGACGACGACTTCGTCGTCCTGCATCGACACTTCCAAGCCGACGCCGGAATACTCGCCGGAGCTGTTGATCCGGACCTGCGCGTACTGGTCGCGATTCAGGTACTCCGAATACGGATCGAGGGAGGCGACCATCCCGCGAATCGCGGCCTGCAACAGGCGGTGGTCGCCGACGGGCTCGACGTAGTCCCGCTCCACGCGGTCGAGCACGAGCGCGAACATCTGTGCATCGTGCCACGGCAGGTCGGCGCCGAGTGGCGCCGGTTTTTGCGCGAATACGCCACGCACGGTGCCGAGCGCGAGTCCAATCGCGATGCCGAGCGCGAGCGTCAGGAAGGCACGGGGTTTGCGAGGGCTCATCGGGAGGCGAAGCATACGCGGTGCGGCACCGCGGCAACAATTACAGGATACGCAATTTTCGACGGCGATCGTCGCTGCAATGCGTCAATCGCGGCGCGATGCCTCGCGCGACGGCGTCTCAGCGAGGACGGGCGAGCCATGCTTGCGGGTCGAGCGGCGTGCGGTCGTGGCGGATCTCGAAATACAACTGCGGCGGACTCGGCCCGGGCGCGTTGCTCATCGCGGCGATCACCTCGCCGGGAGTCACCCAGTCGCCGACCGATTTGTACAGCACCTCGGCGTGCGCGTAGAGGCTGAGATACCCGTTGCCGTGCGACAGGATCAGCAGCAATCCGAGACCCTGCAGCCAGTCGGCGTACACGACCCGTCCGAAGTACGGCGCGCGCACGCGGGCGCCGGGCGCGGTCCGGATCAGCAGGCCGTGCCAGCGCAGCCGGCCTTGCGCGGCGTCCATGCGCACGTCGCCGAAACGCTCGACCACGCGGCCCGCCACCGGCCACGGCAGGCGGCCGCGCATCGCGATGAAGTCCTTCGCGGGCCGGGTCGGGAACGACGGGATCACGCGCGCGAGCTGCTTGATCAGCGATTCCACCGAACGTTGTTGCCGCCGCAGGTCCGCGAGACGCTGATCCGCGCCCTGCACGCGCGCGCTCGCGGCCTGCAGTGCGGCGGCGCGCTGCGCGCGCGCCGCGCCGAGCGCGGCGAGCGCCTTGACCGCGTCGTCCTGCAGATCGTGCAGGTGCATCGCGGCCTGGCCGGTCGCGCGGGCGACCGCCGCGAGCGAACGCATCCGGCTGCGGATCGCGGCGATCTGGGCGGCGCGCGCGCGGCCGAAATAACCGTAGTACGCGAGCATGCGGCCGACCTCGTCGACCGCGCTCTGATCGAGCAGCAGCTTGATCTGCTCGCGGCGGCCGATCCGATACGCGGCGACGACCTGTGCGGCGAGCGCCCGGCGCTCCGCCTGCAATGCGACGAGATTGCGCGCCTGCTCGGCGCGCAGCGCGTCGAGCCGTTTGCGGGCCGCGGCCGCGGCGGACCGCAGCGACTCGAGCGTGCGCCGCTTCGCCGCGATCGCGAGGTCCGCACGGCGCAGCGCGGCGCCGAGCGCGTCGCGCCGCTGCAGGTCCGCATCGCGCCGCTTCGCGATCGCCGCGATCTGCGCGCGCACCCGCGCGAGGTCGGCGTGCGCGCGGCGCGCCGCGGGCGATTCGGCCGCGTGCGCGCCGAGCATCGCCGCCAACAGCAAGCCGACCGCAGCAGCGGCGGTTCTTCGGGATGGGATGCGTCGCGGGTTCATCTCGCAGCGCCAAGCATACAAGGCTTCCTCGCGCTGCTATACTTGCGCGCCCGAAAATTCGACAGGTCCGGTTCGTCGATGTCGTTGTTCCTCATCTATGTCGCTCATCATCCGTGGTTGACCGCGGGGACCGCGTCGGTCGCGGTCGCGGTGCTCGCCTATGAGCTGCGGCTGCGGACCGCGGGCTCGATCGCCGTGGGTTCGGCCGAGGTCGTGCGACTGATGAACCGTGGCGCGCTGCTCATCGACCTGCGCGCGAAGGAAGCCTACGAGGCCGGCCACATCGGCGAGGCGCGGCACCTGCCGACCGAGCAGCTCGACGCCGAGCTCGACGGCCTGAAGAAGTGGCGGGAAAAGCCCGTGATCCTGTACTGCGACAGCGGCATTCGCAGCGCCACCGCGGCGCGCAAGCTGTTGAAGGCGGGATTCGCCCAGGCGGTGAGTCTCGACGGAGGCGTCGCCGCGTGGATCCGCGACAACCTGCCGCTCGTCAAAGGCGCGGGCACGAAGAAGGCGGGCGGATGAACGCTCCGCCGATCACCGTCTATTCGGCGAGCTGGTGCCCGTATTGCCAGCGCGCCAAGTCATTGCTTCGGGAGAAGGGTCTCGCATTCACCGAGATCGACGTCGACGAGGATCCGCAGCGGCGCTCGGAAATGATCGCCCGCAGCGGGCGGCGCACCGTGCCGCAGATCTTCGTCGGCGATCGACACGTCGGCGGTTGCGACGAACTGTACGCCAGCGACCGGAGCGGGGAACTCGACCGATTGGTTCAGGGGGATCGATGAACGAAGAGACCGCGAACGAGCCGTTGCCGGCGCAAAACGGCGTGCAGGTCACGCTGCAGACCGTGTATTTGAAGGATTGTTCCTACGAGTCGCCCAACGGGCCGCGGCTGCCGCCGAACCAGGCCTGGGAGCCGAAGTTCCAGCTGAACATGAACACCTCGGCCGAGGAGATCGCTCCGGACGTGCGCGAGGTGTTGCTCACGATCACGCTGGAGGCGAAGCAAGGCGAGGCGACGATGTACCTCGTCGAGGTCAAGCAAGCGGGCGTGTTCGCGATCGTCGGCGCATCGGCCGAGGATCTGAAGCGCTTGATCGGCAGCTTCTGCCCGAGCGTGCTGTTTCCGTACGCTCGCGAGGTGGTCTCGGATCTGATCACGAAGGGCGGTTTCCCGAACTTCCTGCTGCCGCTGGTGAATTTCGACGCGCTCTATCAGCAGGCGGCGGAGAGCGGGCAGACGCAGACGGGCACGGTCAACTAGCTCCCAGAACCGTCAGGGACCCCCGCGCATGCCCGACCCGGATCCCCACGCGATCGTGGTCGTCGGCGCCGGGTCCTGGGGTACGGCGCTCGCGATCCATCTCGCGCGCGCGGGACACCCGACCGTGCTCTGGGGCCGCGACCGCGCCGCGCTCGCGGCCATGGACGCGGAACGGCGCAACCGGCGGTATCTGCCGCGCGCCGCGTTTCCCGACGCATTGCGGATCGAGCCCGATCTCGAGGCGGCGCTCGCGACCGCGCGCGACGTCCTGGTTGCCGTTCCCTCGCATGCGTTTCGCGAGACCCTGAGCGCGCTAAGCCCGCGACTCGGCGCGGACGCCCGCGTCGCCTGGGCGACGAAGGGATTCGAGATCACGACCGGACTGCTGCCGCACCACGTCGCGGCCGAGCTGCTCGGCACCCGGCCGACCGCCGTGCTCTCGGGGCCGACTTTCGCGAGCGAGGTGGCCGCGGGCCTGCCGACGGCGCTCGTGGTCGCATCGCAAGACCCGCGCTTCGGGGAGGCGCTCGCGCAACGCCTGTCCGGCCCGAACTTCCGCGCGTACCGACAAGCCGACGTCGTCGGCGTCGAGGTCGGCGGCGCGGTGAAGAACGTGATCGCGATCGGTTCGGGGCTGTCCGACGGGCTCGGCTTCGGCGCGAACACCCGGGTCGCGCTGATCACCCGCGGGCTCGCGGAGATGATGCGCCTCGGGGTGCGTCTCGGCGCCGTGCGCGAGACCTTCATGGGCCTCGCCGGCCTCGGCGACCTCGTGCTCACCTGCACCGACGACCAGTCGCGCAACCGCCGCCTCGGCATCGCGCTCGCGAGCGGCCAATCCTTCGACGCGGCCGCGAGCGCGATCGGCCAGGTCGTCGAGGGCGTCCCGGCCGCGCGCGCGGTGCGGCAGGTCGCGACCCGCGTCGGCGTCGAGATGCCGATATGCGAGCAGGTCTACCGTATCGTCCACGAGGGCCACGACGCGCGCGCATCGGTCGCGCTGTTGATGCGCCGGGCGCTGCGCGCCGAGGGCGACTGACCCGCGGGCGACCGACGCCGACGCCTCAGGCGCCCGCGAACCCCTGCTGGCGCCAGGCCTCGAACAGCACCACCGACACGGCGTTCGCGAGGTTCAAGCTGCGGCTCGGGCTGCGCATCGGAATCGACACCCGGCGATCCGCCGCGCAGCGCCCGAGCACCGCCGCCGGCAGACCCCGGGGCTCGGGACCGAACAGGAACGCGTCCGCGGCGCGATAGGCGGGTTCGCTGTAGCGGCGGGGGGCGCCGGTCTCGACCGCGAACACGCGGGAATCGGCGAGCGCGGCGAGGCAGGTCTCGAGGTTCGGATGCACGGCGACCGACGCCAGGTCGTGGTAATCGAGTCCACTGCGCCGCAGGCTCCGGTCGTCGAGGCGAAAGCCGAGCGGCTTGACCAGGTGGAGCGTCGCGCCGGTGTTCGCGCACAGCCGGATCACGTTGCCGGTATTCGGCGGGATCTCCGGTTCGAACAAGATCACGTGGAACATCGGGGTCGCCGCCGCACCGCGCGCGCGGCCTCAGTCACCGGGCACGATCCGGCGCATCGGCACCGCGAAGCGAATGCCGCGGCGCTGGAAGGACTCGATGATCGCGAGGTTCACGCCGTGCTGCAGGTCGAGCGGCGGGTGCTCGGCGGGCGCGATGCGAAAGTACGCGAGCTCGAAGTGCACCGCCCATTCCTCGAGGCTCTTCAGGTGGCATCGCTCGAAGCGCGCCATCGGCTGCGCGCGGACGATCGCTTCGACCAGCGCCGGGATCTCCCGCAGCGTCTCGGCCGGGGTGTCGTAGGCGACGCGGATCGTCGTGAGCGTGCGCGCCTCCGCGGCGCGCGCGTAGTTGCGTACCCGGCTCTTCAGGATATCGGCGTTCGACAGCACGACCTCCTCGCCGCTGTCGGCGCGCAGGCGCGTGGTCTTGATGCCGACGCGCTCCACCTTGCCGGTCAGCGCGTCGATCGTCAGCACGTCGCCGACGACGAACGGCTTGTCGAGCGCGATCGACAGGGACGCGAACAGATCGCCGAGGATGTTCTGCAGCGCGAGCGCGACCGCAATGCCGCCGACGCCGAGGCCCGCGAGCAGCGCGGTGATGTTCACGCCGAGGTTGTCGAGCGCGAGCAGCACGAGCAGCGACCAGATCAGGATCTTGCCGACGAAATCGATGATCCCGAGCGACCCGGTGAGCGCGCGATCCGCCCCGCGATCCGATTCCCCGTCCGCCAGGTAGAAGCGCACCGCGCGGCTGGCCCAGATCCCGACCTGCAGCAAGCTGAGCAGCAGCACGGCGCGCTCGATCGACGCGCGCAGCACGGGCGGCAGTTCGAGACCCTCCTGCGCGACCGAGATCGCGAATCCCGCGAGGAAGTAGCGCCGCGTGCTGCTCAGCAGCTCGGCGAGCAAGCGCACCGCGAACGGCCGGCTCGCGGCGCCCGGCCGGCCCAGGCGCGCACCCGCGACGCGACGCAGTAGCAACAGCGCCGACCAGGTCACGAACGCGACCGCGCCCGCGGTCAGCCAGTCGGCGATGCTGTTCGCGCTCAGCACGCGCAGCGACGCGCCGAGCGCATGGCGCAGGAATTCGCCCACCTACCGACCCTCCCGCGCGGGCACCTTACGCCGCGTCGTCCATGCCGAGCTCGCGCATCTTGCGGGTCAGCGTATTGCGGCCCCAGCCGAGCAGCTTCGCCGCCTCTTGCTTCAGGCCCTCCGCCTTGCGCAGCGCGACCCGGATCAGGATCCGCTCGACCTCGGGCACCGCGTGATCGAGCAGCCGGCGGGTGCCGGCGTCGAGCTCCTGCTCGGCCCAGTGCGTGAGCGTCGCGGTCCATTCGGGCATCGCGGCATCGCCCGCGGGGAGCGCACCGCCGAGGTCCGCCGGGATGTCCTCGACGCGGATCTCGCGACCGGGGGCGGTCACGGTGAGCCGGCGACAGGCGTTCACCAGCTGGCGGACGTTGCCGGGCCACGCGAAGGCGACCAGCGCCCGCTGGGCGGGCGGCGTCAACGCCTTCGGCTCCACGCCGAGTTCTTCCGCGGCGGTCGCCAGATAGTGCTCGAGGAGCTCCGGGATGTCCGCGCGCCGTTCGCGCAGCGGCGGGATCTCGATCCGGATCACGTTGAGCCGATGCAGCAGGTCTTCGCGGAACAATTCGGAGCGCACGCGCGCCTCGAGATCCTGGTGGGTCGCGGCGATCACGCGCACGTCGACGCGGACCGGGGTCTGGCCGCCGACGCGGTAGAACTCGCCCTCGGCGAGCACCCGCAGCAGGCGCGTCTGCAACGCCGGCGACATGTCGCCGATCTCGTCGAGGAACAGCGTGCCGCCGTCGGCCTGCTCGAAGCGGCCGCGGCGCAGTGCATCGGCGCCGGTAAACGCGCCCTTCTCGTGGCCGAACAGCTCGCTCTCGAGCAGATCGGCGGTGAACGCGGCGGTGTTCAGCGCGACGAACGCCTTGGCCACACGCGGGCTGTGCCGGTGCAGCGCGCGCGCGACGAGTTCCTTCCCCGTGCCGGATTCGCCGGTGATCAGCACCGTCATGCTGGAGCGCGACAGCCGGCCGATCGCGCGGAAGACCTGCTGCATGCTCGCGGCGTGGCCGAGCAACTCCGGCATCGTCCGCCGCGCCGCGTCGCCGTCGCCCTCGACCGCGAGCGCCGCATGGCTCGCCGCACGGCGCACCAGATCGACCGCCTGATCGATGTCGAACGGCTTCGGCAGGTACTCGAACGCGCCCCCCTGGTAGGCGGCGACCGCCGCATCGAGATCCGAATGGGCGGTCATCACGATCACCGGCAAGCCGGGCCGCGCCGCGCCGATCTCCTTCAGCAGCTCGAGTCCGCTGCGGCCCGGCATCCGGATGTCGGTCATCAGCACGTCCGGCGCGGCGCCACGCAGCGCCGCGAGCGCGGCGGCCGCGGTGTCGAAGGACCGCGCGGTGATCCCGCCCGCCTTCAACGCCTTCTCGAGCACCCAGCGGATCGACGCATCGTCATCGACCAGCCATACGGTCAAGGGCTTCGCGTTCATGCGGTGTCCATCGGTAACGACAACGTGAAGACCGTCCGACCCGGCGCGCTGTCGAATTCGATCAGACCGCCGTGGCGGATCACGAGCTCCTGGGCGATCGCGAGGCCGAGACCGGAGCCGCCGTCGCGGCCGGACACCAGGGGGTAGAAGATCGTGTCGCGGATCTCCGGTGACACGCCCGGCCCGTTGTCCTCGAACTGGATCGACGCGACCACTCGGTGGCGTTGCGCGCCGAGCGTCACGTTGATCGCCGCCCGCGTGCGCAGCACCAGACGCGCGCCGTCCGCCGCGGTGGACTCGAGCGCCTGCAAGGCATTGCGACCGAGGTTCAGCATCGCCTGGATGATGTGGTTCGGGTCGACGGTGAGCGTCGGCAGGCTGGGATCGTAGTCGCGGTCGATCGCGATCCGCGCCGGGGCTTCGCCGCGCAGCAGCCGATACACGCGTTCGATCATCTCGTGCACGTTCACCGCCTGCTTCGCCGGCGGACGGCCGGGACCCAGCATCGTGTCGAGGAGACCGGCGAGCCGATCCGCCTCGTTGATGATCACGCGGGTGTACTCGCGCAGTGCCGGATCGAGCAGCTCGCGTTCGAGCAGCTGGGCGGCGCCGCGCACGCCGCCGAGCGGGTTCTTGATCTCGTGCGCCAGCTGCCGAATCATCAGACGGCTGCCGCCGAGCTGCGCGAGCAGTGCGGTCTCGCGGATCCTGCGGCGGTGCTGGGTGATGTCCTCGATCTCGAGGATCACGCGCATCTGCGAGCCGAGCGTCGCGACCGTGGCCGCGCACGCGAGGATCCGCTCCGCGCCGGCGGACTCCTGCCACGCGAGCTCGCGCTGCACGATCTCCTCGCCGCGACGCGCGAGCGCCCGCTCGAGCAGCGCCGCCAGCAGGTCCGCGCCCCGCAGCAGCTCGCCGATCGGCCGGCCGAGCGCCTGGCTGGCGCCGAGACCGAGCAGGGTCTGCGCGGCGGCGTTCAGGTCGACGACCCGCAGTTCGGCGTCGAGCACGAACACGCTCGTGAGCATCGCATCGAGGAGCTCGGCGCGGTCGATCGCCGCGGACGCGCGGGGCTCAGCGGCCATCCACGCCACCCGGACGCGACGCCGCGCTCAGCGCGGGTGATGGTGGGGATTCAGGATCGACGGCCGATGCACGTAGAACGCGACGGTCGCGCTGTTCAAGGTCGCGCCGCTGTTGCGATCGATCGCCGTCGCGACCAGGCTGTAGGCGCCGCGCGGCAAGGCCGGCAGCGCAAAGCTGACTTGATCCGCGTACGCGTCGAGCGCGCGGCCGTTCAAGGTCCATTGCAGATCGTCGCTCGCCCGCAGCGGCGGCTGCATCGTCAAGTGCACCGGAACCGCCTCGCTGAAGAACGACTGCTCGCGCGTCGGCGAGTCGATCGCGAAGTGGTCGTACGGGAGCGGCGCGGCGTTGTTCGCGGGCGCCGTGGGGGACGACGGCGTGTGCACCGCCGGCACGACGTCGACGTTGAGCTCGATCTTCCGGGCCCCGGGCGCCGGGTGGTCGGCGTAATGCACGACCCCCGTCGGATCGGTCCACTTGTAGATCGGCGACGCGGGGCACGCGCTCGCCGCGAAGACCCCAGCCACGATCAGGTTGCGCCACCGGTGCATGGTCCGAGAGCATAGCGCCATCGCCCTCCATCACCAAACCGCGGGGTGACGGCGGTGTGACCGCCGTCACCCTTTGGGTGAGCGTCCCCGGACAGCGTCGCGGGCACGGTCAGAGGCTGTAGTACATCTCCATCTCGATCGGGTGCGTCGTCATCCGCAACCGCGTGACCTCCTTCATCTTGAGGTCGATGTAGGCGTCGATCAGATCGTCGCTGAACACGCCGCCGACCTTGAGGAACGCGCGATCGCGGTCGAGGTACTCGAGCGCCATGTCGAGCGAATGGCACACCGTCGGGATCTTCTTGTCCTCCTCGGGCTCGAGGTCGTAGAGATCCTTGTCGGCCGCATCGCCCGGGTGGATCTTGTTCTGGATCCCGTCGAGACCCGCGAGCAGCATGGCGGCGAACGCGAAGTACGGGTTCGCGGTCGCATCCGGGAAGCGCACCTCGATGCGCCGCGCCTTCGGGTTCGACACCCACGGAATCCGGATCGACGCGGAGCGGTTGCGGGCCGAGTACGCGAGCTTCACCGGCGCTTCGAAGCCGGGAACGAGCCGCTTGTAGCTGTTGGTGCTCGCATTGGTGAACGCGTTCAACGCGCGCGCATGCTTGATGATCCCGCCGATATAGTAGAGCGCGACGTCCGACAGGCCGCCGTACTTGTCGCCGGCGAACAGCGCCTTGCCGTCCTTCTGCAGCGACTGGTGCACGTGCATGCCGCTGCCGTTGTCGCCGACGATCGGCTTCGGCATGAACGTCAGCGTCTTGCCGTAGCCGTGCGCGACGTTCTGCAGCGCGTACTTGAGGATCTGGACCTCGTCGGCCTTCTTGGTCAGCGTATTCGCGGCGACGTTGATCTCGCCCTGGCCGGCCGTCGCGACCTCGTGGTGATGCACCTCGAACTTCAAGCCCATTTCCTCGCAGGCTTGCGACATCGCCGTGCGGATGTCCTGTTGCGAGTCGACCGGCGGCACCGGGAAGTAGCCACCCTTCACCCCGGGGCGATGACCCTTGTTGCCGTCCTCGTAGTGCTTGCCGGCGTTCCACGCGCCTTCGTAGGAATCGACTTGATAGGCACAGCCGTTCATCGACGAGCTCATCGTCACGTTGTCGAAGATGAAGAACTCGTTCTCCGGCCCGAACAGCGCCGAGTCGGCGATGCCGGTCGACTTCAGGTAGGCCTCGGCTCGCTTCGCGAGCGAGCGCGGATCGCGGCCGTAGCCTTGCATCGTGGTCGGCTCGATCACGTCGCAGCGCAGGTTCATGGTCGTTTCTTCGAAGAACGGATCGATCACCGCGGTCGCCGGATCGGGCATCAGGATCATGTCCGACTCGTTGATGCCCTTCCAACCGGCGATCGACGAGCCGTCGAACATCTTGCCGTCCTGGAAGAAGCCCTCGTCGACGAGGCGCGTCGGGATCGTGACGTGCTGTTCCTTGCCGATCGTGTCCGTAAAGCGCAGATCGACGAACTTAGCGTCTTTTTCCTGAATCAAGCGAATGACATCAGCGGGAGTCATGATTCTCCTCCATGGGCGGTGTTCGGCATCAAAGGGGCCCGGTCAGGGCCCGGGGGTGCTCCGATAATGCATGTGCCGTGCCACATTTTGGGGCGCCGTGGATCAAGCGCTTACGCGCATCGACCGATCGGAACGCCGCCATGATGCACCGATTGAGGGCGTCATGCCAGTAACGCGCCTCATTTTGGCGCATCGCGGGTCGCGGTGCGGACGCGGCCGGCGCGCACCGGCGCACGACCCGGCGCGGCTCGCTATACTTGGTCGCTTTGCGATCGAGCGCTCCCATGCCGAAAGCCGCCGCGCCCCCTCGAACCTTTCAGGAACTGATCTTTGCGCTCCAGCACTACTGGTCGGCGCAGGGCTGTGTCGTGATGCAGCCCTACGACATGGAGGTGGGCGCCGGGACCTTCGCGCCCGCGACGTTCCTGCGCGCGGTCGGCCCGGAGCCCTGGAATGCCGCGTACGTGCAGGCCTCGCGCCGGCCGACCGACGGCCGTTACGGCGACAATCCGTTCCGTTTGCAGCACTACTACCAATTCCAGGTCGTGATGAAACCGTCGCCGCCCGACTTCCAGGCGCTCTACCTCGGGTCGCTCCGGGCGCTCGGGTTCGATCTGCTGACGCATGACATCCGTTTCGTCGAGGACAACTGGGAGTCGCCGACGCTCGGGGCCTGGGGACTCGGCTGGGAAGTGTGGTTGAACGGGATGGAGATCACCCAGTTCACGTACTTCCAGCAGGTCGGCGGCATCGATTGCCGACCGGTGATGGGCGAGATCGCCTACGGGCTCGAGCGGCTCGCGATGTACATCCAGGGCGCCGAGAGCATCTTCGACATCGTCTGGACCGACGGACCCGGACGAACGGTCACCTACGGCGACGTGTTCCACCAGAACGAGGTCGAGCAGTCCACTTACAACTTCGAGAAGGCGGACGTCGCCGAACTGCGGCACGCGTTCGACGCGGCGGAGGCGGCGTGCGGGCGGCTGATCGCCGATCGGCTGGTGCTGCCGGCCTACGAGCGCATGCTCGAGGCCTCGCACACCTTCAATTTGCTCGATGCGCGGCGCGCGGTCTCGGTCACCGAACGCCAGCGATACATCCTGCGGGTGCGCACGCTCGCCCGCGCGGTCGCCGAAGGCTATCGCGACGCCCGCGAGGCGCTCGGCTTCCCGCTGTGCCAGGACGGCGCGCAAGGGCGGGTGGCGTGATGGCGACCCGGGATCTGTTGTTCGAGTTGCTCACCGAGGAACTGCCGCCGCGCAGCCTCGAGACCTTGTCGATCGCGCTCGCGGACGGGTTCGCGACCGGACTCGCGGCGGCCGCGATCGGTCATGGGCGGATCCGGCGGTTCGCGACGCCGCGCCGGCTCGCGGTGCTGATCGAACGCTGCGCGGAGCGTCAATCCGACCGCGCGATCGAGCGGCGCGGGCCGCCGCGCACGGCCGCGGTCACGGCGGCCGGTGAGCCCTCGCAGGCGGCGCTCGCGTTCGCCCGCAGCTGCGGGGTCGCGGTCACGGATCTGATCGAGATCACCAACGAGAAAGGGTCGTGGCTCGGCTATCGCGGAGTCGAGCCCGGCGCCGCGACGATCGAACGGCTCGGCGCGATCGCCGAGCGCGCGGTCGCGGCGCTGCCCGCGCCGCGGCGGATGCGCTGGGGCGCGGGGGAGGTCGAGTTCGTCCGTCCGGTCCACCGGGTCCTGATGTTGTTCGGCGACGAGATCGTGCCGTGCACGATCCTCGGCTTGACCGCCGGTCGAGAGACCGAAGGCCATCGGTTCCTCGCGCCGCGACCGATCCGCGTGCGCACGCCCCGCAGCTATCCGGGCGCGCTGCGGCGCGCGAAGGTGCTCGCCGACTTCGAGGAGCGCCGGCAACGCATCCGCGCGGAGGCCACGAGCGCGGCCGAACGGACCGGGGGCCGCGCGTTGATCGAGGAGGCCTTGCTCGACGAGGTCACCGCGCTCGTGGAGTGGCCCGTCGCGGTCGCCGGACGCTTCGATGAACGCTACCGACGCCTGCCGCGCGAGGTGATCGTCGCGACGGTCCAGGACCATCAGCGCTATTTCCCCGTCGAGCGGCCGGACGGCGAACTCAGCGCGAACTTCGTCACGATCGCGAATCTCGAGAGCCGCGATCCGGATCGGGTGCGCGAGGGCAACGAACGGGTCGTGCGGCCGCGGCTCGCGGACGCGGAGTTCTTCTGGGACCAGGACCGCCAGCGCGGCCTCGCGGCCTGCGCGGCGCGTCTCGGCGAGGTCACCTTCCAGGGCAAGCTCGGCAGCTACGCGGACAAGACCGCGCGGGTGCGGGCGCTGGCGCTCGAGATCGGGCGCGCGGCCGGCGGTGACGAGACCACCGTGGAGCGCGCCGCAACCTTCGCCAAAGCGGATCTGCTGACCGCGATGGTCGGGGAGTTTCCGGAGCTGCAGGGCACGATGGGGCGCTACTACGCGCTCGATGCCGGCGAGACGCCGGCGGTCGCGGACGCGATCGAGGAGCAGTACCGTCCGCGGTTCGCGGGCGACGCGCTGCCGCGCACCAGCGCGGGACGCGCGCTCGCGCTCGCCGACAAGATCGATACCCTCGCCGGGATCTTCGCGATCGGCGAGAAGCCGACCGGCGCGAAGGATCCGTTCGGGCTGCGGCGCGCCGCGCTCGGCGTGCTGCGGATCCTGCTCGAGACGCCGCTCGAACTCGATCTGACGGCGCTCGTCGAGCGCGCGGTCGCCGCACAGCCGATGCTGCGTCCCGATGCGGTCGGGGAGGTGCTCGCGTTCATCGCCGATCGGCTCCGCGGCGTGCTCGCGGAGCGCGTCGCCCTCGCGACCAACGAGGCGATCGAGGCAGTGCTCGCGGTCGCGCCGCGGTCGCCGCTCGACGCCGAGGCCCGACTGGTGGCGCTGCAAGGATTCCTCGCGAGCGCCGATGGCGCGGTGCTCGCCGCCGCGAACAAGCGGATCGCGAACCTGCTGCGCAAGGCGCCGGTCGCGTCGGGGCGCCCCGTGGACCCGGCGCTGTTCGCCGAGCCCGCGGAGCAGCGCCTGCATGACCGCTACCGCGACGTCGCGCCGCAGGTCGAGCGCGCCCTCGCCGAGCGACGCTACGCGGCCGCGCTCGGCGCCGCCCGTGCGCTGCGCGCGGACGTCGACGCGTTCTTCGACGCGGTGCTGGTGATGGACCCGGACCCGGCACGCCGCGAGAATCGTCTCGCGCTGTTGCGCGACCTGCACGCCTTGATCGGCGGCGTCGCGGACCTGTCACGACTGCCGGGCTGAGCGGCGCACCCGATGCGGACCTTCCGGTCGCTGCTGTTCACCGCGTACCTGATGGCGTCGGCGTGCGCGTTCGGACTGGTGATGGCGCTCCTGTTCTTCCTGCCGTACCGATCGCAGTTCGCGCTCGCCCGGACCTGGGCGCGCGGCGTGCTGTGGATGCTGGCGACGCTGTGCGGGCTGCGCTACGTCGTCGAGGGAGCGGAGCATCTGCCGCCCGGCAATCACATCGCGATGAGCAATCACACCTCGGCGTGGGAGACGGTCGCGTTCTTCGTGCTGCTGCCGACGCAGGTCTGGGTCCTGAAACGCGAACTGCTGTGGGTCCCGTTCATGGGCTGGGGATTGCGGCTGTTGCGGCCGATCGCGATCGATCGGGGGGCGGGTCATCGCTCCGTGAGCCAGGTCGTCGAGCAAGGCCAGGCGCGTCTGCGCGACGGGCTCTGGATCGTGATCTTCCCGGAGGGCACCCGCGTGCTCCCCGGCCAGCAGCGCAAATACGGGGTGAGCGGCGCGATGCTCGCGATCGCCTCCGGGCACAAGATCGTGCCGATCGCGCACGACGCCGGGCAATTCTGGCCGCGCCGCGGCTGGTTGAAGCAGCCCGGCCTGATCCGGGTCGTGATCGGGCCCGCGATCGACCCGACCGGCAAGGAGCCGCGGGCGCTCACCGACGAGATCAGGGCCGCGATCGAATTACAATCGGCGAAGATCGCGGCGGCAAAGCACGCCTAGACCGGAGGTCCGAGGGCGTCGTCGCCGGCGGGAGGGGAAGATGCTCGATCTGCGCAACATCGCGATGGCTGCGTTCGTCGTCTGGGTGCTGATCGATGCCGCGGTCGTGTTTCGGTGGAAGACCGGGACCGCGGAGAATCGCGATCGCCGCTCGCTCCGGGTGCTGATGCTCCTCAGCCCGATCGTCTGTGTGATCGCGATCCAGTGGGCGTTCGCACCGGCCGCGCCGGTGCGGCCCGCCTGGCTGCCGTGGGCCGGGCTCGGCGTGATGGCGATCGGGATCGCGCTGCGCTGCCGCTCGATCGCGGTGCTCGGGGAATTGCACACGCCGAACGTCGCGATCCGGGCGCGCCATCGCTTCATCGAGCGCGGACCCTATCGCTACGTTCGGCATCCCAGCTATCTCGGCGCGTTGATCGCGTTCGACGGCTTCGGGCTCGCGCTCGGCGACTGGCGCAGCGTCGCGCTGTTCGTGCTGCTGATGCCCTTGCCGTACCTGTTCCGCATCCGCGAAGAGGAAGCCGCGCTCGCGGCCGCGTTCGGCGCGGAGTACGCCGCGTACCAACGGCGCACGAAGCGCTTGCTCCCCGGGATCTACTGACGCCGCGAAAGCCGCGCAAGTTATTGATATTTAATTAAATATTTGGCTTTAGCGCGGGGTCCGGCGCGGCGCACCGACGCGCGCCGGGGCGCGCCGCTCAAATGTCCAGATTCGCGACCTGCAGCGCGTTCTTCTCGATGAACTCGCGCCGCGGCTCGACGGCATCGCCCATCAGGGTCGTGAAGATATCGTCGGCGGCGACCGCATCTTCGATCCGCACCTGCATCAGCCGACGGCTATCCGGATTGATCGTCGTTTCCCACAGCTGGTTCGCGTTCATCTCGCCGAGGCCCTTGTAGCGCTGGATGGTCTGACCTTTCTTCGCTTCCTCGAACAGCCAGGTCATCGCTTCCTTGAAGCTCGCGATCCGCCGGCGTTCGCCGCCGCGCTCGATGTACGCACCCTCGCCGATCAAGTCCGCGAGCGTCTCGGCGAGCTCGGCGATGCGCCGGTATTCGGCCGAGTCGAAGAACTCGCGCGGCACGTGCCGCTCGGTCGTGAGCCCGTGCTCGAGGCGTTGCAGCGTGATGCGGTGGCCGCCGGCCGGATTCGCATCGACGGTCGCCCGATACCGCCGCGAATGATCGTTCAGCCCGTTCAGTCGCGCCTCGAGTTGCGCCGCCCACGCGCGCAGCGCATCGCTGCGGTCGAACGTCTCCAGGGAGACCTTCGGCAGGTACAGCAACTGGTCGAGGAAGCGTTCATCGTACCGGCGCGCCCAACGGCGGTTGATCGCCTGCACCTCGACGTACCGGCGGGCGAGCGATTCGAGCGCCGCGCCGGACAGCGGCGGCGCCGCTTCGTTGACGTGCAGCGCCGCGTCCTCGATCGCGGTGTTCAGCAGCAGCGCGTTGAGCTCGACGTCGTCCTTCACGTAGTGCTCCTGCTTGCCCTTCTTGACCTTGTAGAGCGGCGGCTGCGCGATGTACACGTGACCGCGCTCGATCAACACCGGCATCTGGCGATAGAAGAAGGTGAGCAGCAAGGTGCGGATGTGCGAGCCGTCGACGTCGGCGTCGGTCATGATGATGATCCGGTGGTACCGGAGCTTGTCGACGTCGAAGTCGTCACGCCCGATCCCGCAGCCGAGCGCGGTGATCAGGGTCCCGACCTCCGCCGACGACAGCATCTTGTCGAAGCGGGCTTTCTCGACGTTCAGGATCTTGCCCTTCAACGGCAGGATCGCCTGGGTGCGGCGATCGCGACCCTGTTTCGCCGAGCCGCCGGCGGAATCGCCCTCGACGAGGAACAGTTCCGAGAGCGCCGGATCCTTTTCCTGGCAATCGGCGAGCTTGCCCGGCAGGCCCGCGATGTCCAGTGCGCCCTTGCGCCGGGTCATTTCCCGCGCCTTGCGGGCGGCCTCGCGCGCGTACGCGGCCTCGAGGATCTTGTTGACGATCATCCGCGCTTCTTGCGGGTGCTCGAGCAAGAACTCTTCGAGATGCGCGGCCACCGCGGATTCGACGACGCCCTTGACCTCCGAGGAGACCAGCTTGTCCTTCGTCTGCGAGGAGAATTTGGGGTCGGGGAGCTTCACCGACAAGATCGCGGTCAAGCCCTCGCGCGCGTCGTCACCGGTGGTCGCGACCTTGTCCTTCTTCGCCGCGAGCTCGCGCTCGATGTACAGGTTCAAGGTCCGGGTCAGCGCCGCACGGTACCCGGCCAAGTGGGTGCCGCCGTCCTTTTGCGGGATATTGTTCGTGTAGCAGTACATGCTCTCCAGGTAGGAGTCGTTCCACTGCATCGCGACTTCGACCTGCATGTTGCCGTCGCGGGCCTGGAACCACAGGATCGAGTCGTGAATCGGCGTCTTGCTGCGATTCAAGTGCTGCACGAACGCCTTCAAGCCGCCCTGGAATTCGAAGACTTCCGATTTCTCATCGCGCTCGTCGATGAGTTCGATGCGCACGCCGGAATTCAGGAACGACAATTCCCGCAAGCGCTTCGCGAGCGTCTCGTAATTAAACGTGATGTTCGTGAAAATCCGCGCGCTCGGCTTGAACCGGACGGTGGTCCCCCGGTCGGACGCATCGCCGATCGCGACCAGGGGCGCGACGGGCTCGCCAAACCGATATTCCTGCCGGTGCAGCTTGCCGTCCCGGCGGATATTGAGCTCGAGGTATTCCGACAGCGCGTTCACCACCGACACGCCGACGCCGTGCAAGCCGCCCGACACCTTGTACGAGGTATCGTCGAACTTGCCGCCGGAATGCAGCACGGTCATGATCACTTCCGCCGCCGATCGACCCTCTTCGGGGTGGATGTCGACCGGAATTCCGCGGCCGTTGTCGCTGACCGTGACGGACTCATCCGCGTGGATCGTCACGACGATCCGATCGCAATGGCCCGCCAGGGCTTCGTCGATCGCGTTGTCGACGACCTCGAACACCATGTGGTGCAAGCCGCTGCCATCGTCGGTGTCGCCGATGTACATTCCAGGGCGTTTGCGGACCGCGTCGAGGCCCTTCAAGACCTTGATTTTGCTCGAATCGTATACGTCCGGTTCGCTCATAGTGACCCTGCGTAGAAATTATTTCATCTTAGCATTTTTCGGGATCGGCCTCACGCCTGCCCCCGCGTGATGTTTCACGTGAAACATCCGCGGCGTCGCTAGGAACCGATGGCGCCCTCATGGAGCGAGAATCGCCGTCCGGGCTGTCCGAGCGCGATGAAATCAGGATCCAGCGTCGTGACGACCAGCTGCGCCCGCAACGCTTGCACCTCACGGATCAGGGCCGCGAGATGCGGCGCGTCGAGTTCGGCCGCGGGATCGTCGAGCAACAAGGTCGGCTGCTCCGGCGATTGCGCCTCCAGCAATTTCAGTTGAGCGATCGCGAGGGCCGACGCCAGGAGTTTCTGCTGCCCCCGCGACACGTGGTCCCGTGCGGCCGCACCGTCCAGTCGGACGACGAGCTCGGCGCGATGCGGGCCCACCTGGGTCACGCCGCGCTCGCGATCGTGGGTCGCGTGCATGCGCAGCGCTTCATCGAACGTGAGCTCGGCCGGCCAACCGGCACGATAGCGCAGCTCGAGTTTCATCCCGAGCAAGCGCTCGATCATCGGTTGGGCGATCGTTTCCAGCCGAGCCACATAGCGGAGGCGGGCATCGTGGATCTCCTCGCCAGTGCGCAGCAACTCCGGATCCCAGGCGGCGATCAACGCGGCGCCTTGCTGCTGCCGCAGGGCGGCATTCCGCTGGGCGAGTGCTTGCCGATACCGCTGCCAGGCGATCAAGAACGGTGGTTCCACGTGGAACACCCCCCAATCGATCAAGCGTCGGCGGATCCCGGGTCCCAGCTCGATCAGTTGATGGATATCCGGATCGATGATCTGCACCGGAAACTGGCTCGCCAGCTCCGCGACCGAGGTCGCGTCGCGTCCGGCGATGCGCGCCCGCAGGCGCTCGGCCGTCACTTCGATGCCGAGCGACACCATCCCCCGGGCGCTGTCCACCTCACCGAACACGATGAAGCGGTCACAGCCGTTGCGTATGAGCCGAGCAGGGCGATGGGTGCGGAAGGATCGGCCCCGGCCGAGGAAATAAATCGCCTCGAGCACGCTGGTCTTGCCGGATCCGTTCGGACCGCTGATCAGCGTGTAGCGGGGATCGATGTCGAGCGCGACCGCTCGCAGGCAACGCAGATCCGTCACCTGTAAGCGGCGCAAACCCACGGGCTTCTCCGATTCAGAGCCGCATCGGCATGACGACGTAGCGAGCGCTCGACGATCCCGGCGAGCGGATCAAGCAACTGCTATTGCTGTCGGTCAGGCCGAGCTCGACTTCGGCGCCGTCGATCGCCGAGAGGGCATCGAGCAGATAATTCACGTTGAAACCGACTTCGAGATCGGCCCCGCCGTATTTCACCTCGATCTCTTCTTCGGCTTCTTCTTGTTCTGGGTTATGTGCTTGAATCGTAATGAGATTTTCTTTCACTTGGATGCGGATCCCGCGATATTTCTCGTTCGAGAGAATCGCGGTGCGCTGCAAGGCCTGCCGCAGCGTGTCGCGATCGGCGGTGATCGCGACCGGCGGCGTGGCCGGGATTACCCGCGAATATTCCGGGAAACGCCCGTCAATGAGCTTCGATGTGAATCGAACGTCGGCGATCTGGGCGCGAATATGGTTGCTGCCGATCGCCAGTTCACAGGGCCCTTCATCGCTCAGGATGCGCTGCAATTCCAGCACGCCCTTGCGCGGAACGATCACCTGCTGTCCGGTCTTCGCCTTGCGCGCGAGCGGCGTCTCGCACAGCGCGAGGCGATGTCCGTCGGTGGCCACCGCCCGCAGGGTGTCCCCCTCGATCTCCAACAGCATCCCGTTCAGGTAGTACCGCACGTCCTGCTGTGCCATCGAAAAGTGCGTCTTGTCGAGCAGGCGGCCGAGCGCGGCGCAATCCAACTGCACCGTCTGCTCGGCATTGATGTTCTCGATCACCGGGAACTCGCTCGCCGGCAAGGTCGACAGACTGAAGCGGCTGCGGCCCGCCTTGATCGCGATCTTCTCCGCTTCGAGCGCGATCGAGACCGAGGATTTCTCGGGCAACGCCCGCAGGATGTCGAGGAGCTTGCGTCCCGGGACCGTGATGTCGCCGGCCGTCGTTACCGCGACTTCCGCGGCCGCGACCAGTTCGACCTCGAGATCCGTCGCCGTGATCGCGACGCGTCCGTCGCGCACCGAAAGCAACACGTTCGCCAGTACCGGCATCGTTTGCCGTCGTTCGACGACGCCGATCACGGCTTGCAAAGGCGCGAGGAGCGTCTCGCGATCCGCGGTCAATTTCATGCTGAAGTTCCCATCCCGTGCGGTGTCGCTATTCTAATGAATCTAATCTTCTTGATTGAAGAATTGAATCTATTGAAGAGGGACGCGATGTCGGAGGATAAGCCTGGTAAAGCATTCGGGGTCAACGAGTTGAACGAAGGACGATCCGGCGCGGCGCTTGTTCGGCGATTGTCCGGAAGTTGTCGACAGCCTGTGGAGGACTTTTCGTCCACCGGCCGTCCACAGCTTTCGCACCCTCATCCGGTCAGGGTTCTCAACAGGTTCAGATAATCTTCCTCGATCCGTCGTTCCGTCTCCCGCAGTTCCTTCACGCGCCGGCAGGCGTGCAGGACCGTCGTGTGGTCCCGGCCTCCGAACGCATCCCCGATCTCCGGCAAGCTGTGGTTCGTGAGCTCCTTCGCGAGCGCCATCGCGACCTGGCGCGGCCGGGCGATGGAGCGATTGCGGCGCTTGGAAAGGAGGTCGGCGATGCGGATCTTGTAGTACTCGGCGACGGTCTTCTGGATGTTCTCGACGGTGACCAGTTTCTCCTGCAGCGCGAGCAGGTCGCGCAACGCGTCCTTCGCGAATTCCAGCGTGATCGGCCGACCGGTGAAGTTCGCGGTCGCGACGACGCGCCGTAATGCCCCTTCGAGTTCGCGCACGTTCGAGCGGATCCGCTTCGCGACGAAGAAGGCCACCTCTTCCGGCAGATCCACCCGCGAGATCGCCGCCTTGCTCATCAGGATCGCGACGCAGGTCTCGAGTTCCGGCGGCTCGATCGCCACCGTGAGTCCCCAGCCGAACCGCGACTTCAAGCGCTCTTCGAGCCCGTCCACCTCCTTCGGGTAGCGGTCGCAGGTGAGGATCACCTGTTGCTGGCTCTCGAGGAGGGCGTTGAAGGTGTGGAAGAACTCCTCCTGGGAACGCTCCTTGCGTGCGAAGAACTGGATGTCGTCGATCAACAGCGCGTCCAGCGATCGATAGGCGCTCTTGAAGTCGTTGATGGTGTTGTGTTGTAGCGCCTTCACCATGTCGCCGACGAAGCGTTCGCTGTGCACGTAGGCGAGCCGTACGTCGGGGTTCTGCTCGCGCAGCCGATTCGCGACCGCGTGCATCAGGTGGGTCTTGCCGAGGCCGACGCCGCCGTAGATGAACAGTGGGTTGTACGCCTTCCCGGGGTTGCCGGCGACCTGCATCGCGGCAGCCTTCGCGAGCTGATTGCTCTTGCCCTCGACGAACGTCGAGAACGTGAACTCGGCGTTGATCCGGCTGCCGAGCACCACCGGGACCCCGCGGGTCGGGCGCGCGGCCGCCTTGCCATTCGGCGCCGGCGGCGGCGGTTCCGCGACCGGCCCACGGGTGCCGACGTCGAGGATCACCTGCGGCGCGGCACCGTCGCTGAACGCGTGCGCGAGCTCCTTGATCCGGCTGAGCGAGTGCTGATCGATCCAGTCGACGACGTAACGATTCGGGGCGAGCAGCCGCAGTTCGCCGTCTCGTTCCAGCGATTGCAGCGGCCGTACCCAGGTATTGAATTGTTGCTCGGTCAGCTCGCCTTCCAGCACGCGAAGACAGCGATTCCACAGCGACTCCGACAAGAGCACGCTCTCCCTAGAGATTCCGAAGTGTCGTGGGCGATCGGACGAATCGACCGAAAGGGCCGGAAGTCTAGCGCCAACGGGCGGACGCGTCTATTGACACCTCCGGCGCCGCTCAGTACCCTTGCCGCCTTTCGCGATCGACCCGCGGTCGTTCGCTCACGCTACCTATAGTTCGCAGCGGTCGATAACTGCCATGAAACGCACATTCAATCCCAGTAAGCTGCACCGCGCCCGAACGCACGGGTTTCGTGCCCGCATGGCCACCAAGGGCGGACGGCTCGTGTTGTCGCGTCGGCGCGCCAAGGGCCGCAAGCGCCTCTGTCCGTAAGCCCGCTCTGGACGAGAACGGGACGAAGGCGAAGTTTCGGCTAGAACCTCGCAAGCGCCTGCACCAGCCGGCCGAATTCAACGAGGTGCGGCGTGGCGGGCGGCGATACTCCGACGATTATTTCAGCTTGCAGGTGCTCGCGAACCGCGGTAGTCATCCGCGCCTGGGACTCGCGATCTCGACTCGTGCGGCGGGCTGCGCCGTGGTTCGCAATCGGATCAAACGCATCGCCAGGGAATCGTTCCGAGTGAACCAACACGCTCTGCCCGCTGTCGACGTGACCGTCTCCGCCCGCGAAGCGGCTCGCGGCGCCGACCCCCGCGCGCTGCGCGCCAGCCTCGAGCGGCTCTGGGTCTCGATCCGCCGCCGAGGGTGACGACGATGCGACGCCCGTTCCTCTGGCTCATTCGCGGTTATCAACTCGCGATCAGTCCGTTGCTCGGCCCGCGCTGCCGTTTCTACCCGAGTTGCTCCTGCTATGCGTACACCGCGGTGGAGCGCTTCGGCGTGATTCGCGGCAGCTGGCTCGCCGTCAAGCGGTTGCTGCGCTGCCATCCGTTGACGCCGGGCGGTTACGACCCGGTACCCGAGAAGGGACATCTGCATCATGTTTAATACCCGGATCATGCTCTGGATCGCGCTGTTCGCGTTGCTGTACGTGAACTACGGCACGTGGATGCGCGACCGTGCGCATCCCACGGTGCCGGCGACCGTCGCCGCGGCGGCGAACGGCAAAGCCGCCGGCCGCTTCGACGAAGCGGTGCCCGAAGCCGGCCCCGCGACCGCGCCGGCCGCCGCGTCGATCGCCGCCGCGACGCCGGCAGCGCCCGCGACCGCGAATGCGCCGCCGGCGACCGCCGCGACCGTGCCGACGGCCACGCCGGGGCCGAGCGCCGGCGGCGGGCAGATTCGGGTGCATACCGACGTCTTCGACGTGCGCATCGCGCTGCGCGGCGGCGAGCTGGACCGGGCGGACCTCACGCGCTATCCCTTGCACAAGGACCAGCCGAACGTGCCGGTCCGGCTGCTGAACCGCGACAACCCCGACAGCCTCTACGTGATCCAGACCGGTCTCACCGGGCCGGCCGGGGAGACGTTGCCGAATCACCTCGCGACCTGGACCTCGGCCGAGCGCTCGTACACGCTCGCCCCCGGTGCGGCCGTGCTGCGGGTCCCGCTGCAATGGACCGACGGTCACGGCCTCACGGTCACGAAGACGTTCGTGTTCCGGCGCGGCAGCTACGCGATCGGGATCGATTATCGCGTCGCCAACCAGAGCGCCGCGCCGAAGGCGCTCGCGAGCTACGCGCAGATCCTGCGCCACTGGGAGATCGTGAAGCGGTCGTATTTCAACATCCGCACGTACTCGTTCATGGGTCCGGCGATCTACGACGGCGACAAGTACCGCGACCTGAAGCTCGACGTGAACGACCCGTCGCCATTCACCCGGACCGTCACGAACGGCTGGCTGGCGGCGCTCCAGCATCACTTCGTGTCCGCGATCGTGCCGACCGCCGGCGAACCGTTCGACTACCAGCTGCTCGTGCACGGCCATCAATTCCTGCTGCGCGCGACCGGCCCGATGCAGACCGTCGCGCCCGGCGCGACCGCGAGCTTCGCCGAGAAGGCGTTCGTCGGCCCGAAGCTGCAATCCCAGCTCGCCGCGACCGGCCCGAAGCTGCAGCTCGCGGTCGACTACGGCAAGGTGACCGTGCTCGCCGAGCCGCTGTTCCACGTGCTGAGCTGGGTGCACGGGATCACCGGCAACTGGGGCTGGTCGATCATCCTCGTCACCGCGCTGATCAAGCTGATCTTCTATCCGCTCTCCCAGGCGAGCGGCCGGTCGATGGCGAAGATGCGCACCGTCGCGCCGCGGATGAAGCAGATCCAGGAGACGTACAAGGACGATCGCGAGAAGCTCGGCCGCGCGATGATGGAGCTGTACAAGAAGGAGAAGGTGAACCCGCTCGCCGGCTGCTTGCCGATGGTCGTGCAGATCCCGTTCTTCATCTCGTTCTACTGGGTGCTGGTCGAGAGCGTCGAGATGCGCCAGGCGCCGTTCATGCTCTGGATCAACGATCTGTCGGTGCGCGACCCGTACTTCGTGCTGCCGCTGCTGCTAGGAGGGGCGATGTTCGCGCAGTTCAAGCTGAACCCCGCACCGCCCGACCCGACCCAGGCGAAGGTGATGCAGTTCATGCCGCTCGTGATGACCGCGACGATGGCCTGGTTCCCGGCGGGCCTCGTGCTCTACTGGCTCACGAACACCTTGCTGTCGATCGCGCAACAGTGGCGGA
>JAJYFF010000095.1 GCA_021785405.1 Pseudomonadota bacterium
ACCTCTTGGTGTTCACGGTCGGCAAGTTCTCGGTCGGCGACCTGTTCGACGACAACGCGTATGCGCACGACCCGCGCGTGGACTTCTTGAACTGGTCGATGATCGACGCGAGCACGTTCGACTACGCGGCCGACGCCTGGGGATATACGGTCGGCGCGGCGGTCGAATGGATCCAGGGACGCTGGACGCTGCGGGGCGGCCTGTTCGATCTGTCGACCGTTCCGAACAGCGCACACCTGGATCCCGGCGCCCACGAGTTCCAGATGATCGGCGAGATCGATCGGCGCGAGCACTGGTTCGGGCGCGCGGGCCGGCTGTCCCTGACGGCATTCCAGAGCCGCGCGCGGATGGGCTTGCTGGACGCGGCGGTTCGACTCGCCGACTCGACCGGCACGCCGGTCGACATCGCGGCCGTTCGCCAGTACCGCGGCCGGTTCGGCGCGAGCGTCGCGCTCGAGCAGTCGGTCGCGGACGGGGTCGGCGTGTTCGCGCGCATCGGCGAAGCCGCGGGCAACGTCGAGACCTACGAGTTCACCGATGCGGATCGGGCGGCCTCGGCCGGGGTTTCGGTCGACGGCGCGCGGTGGCGCCGCGCCGGCGACACGGTCGGCGCGGGATTCGCGATCAACGAGATCTCGGCCGCCCGGCAACGGTTCCTCGCCGCCGGCGGCCTCGGTCTGCTCGTCGGCGACGGCCGGCTGCCGCATCCCGGCGCGGAGCGGATCCTGGAGACGTATTATTCCGCGGCGCTCGGCCGCCATACGCACGCCGCGATCGACTATCAGCGGATCGTGAATCCGGGCTACAACCGGGACCGGGGTCCGGTCTCGGTGTTCGCGGTGCGGCTCCACGTCGCGTTCTGATAGGGTATCGCGGGCGGCGCCGGGGCCGCCTTCAGGGTCGTAGCGTCGACGCGACGTCCTGAATCCGCCGCCATGCGGCCGCAACGTGCCGCTCCTCGGTGCGGGTCTGGCCGACGCACAGCCGCAGGCTCAGCTTGCCGTCGAGCTTCGTGTGCGTGAGATAGAGATCCCCGCTCGCATTCAACGCATCGAGCAATCGTTGGTTCGCGGCATCGCCGCTGCGCAGGCGGAAGCACACGAGGTTCAACGGCGCCGGCGCGGCGAGCTCGAAGCGCGGATCGTCGCGGACCCAGTCGGCGAAGCGCTGCGCGAGCCGAACGTGCTCGCGCACGTGGTGCTGCAGACCCTCGACCCCGTAGTGACGGATCACGAACCACAGCTTCAGCGCGCGGAACCGCCGGCCGAGCGGCACCTGCCAGTCCCGATAGTCGATCACCGCGCCCGACTCGGTCGCCTTGTTGCGCAGATATTCGGGCAGCACCGACAGCGTTTCGATCAGGTGCTTGCGGTCCGCGACGTAGAAGCAGTCGCAGTCGAAGTTCGTGAACATCCACTTGTGCGGATTGAAGCAATAGCTGTCCGCGAGCTCGACCCCGTCGTGCAAGTACCGAAACTCCGGGCACAACGCGGCCGTGCCGCACATCGCGGCATCGACGTGCAACCACAGGCCGCGCTCGCGGCACAGGCGGCCGATCTCGCGGACCGGATCGACCGCCGTCGACGACGTCGTGCCGACGGTCGCGCAGACGAAGCACGGCACGAGCCCGGCCGCCTCGTCCGCGGCGATGCGCTGCGCCAGCAGGTCCGGCCGCATCGCGAACCGTTCGTCGACCTCGATCTGCCGCAGGTTCTCGGCGCCGATCCCGACGATCTTCGCCGCCTTTTCGACCGACGAGTGCGTCTGCGTCGAGCAATAGGCGACGAGCCGGCCGTCGGCGCCGCGCCGATTGCTCGCGAAGCGCGTCGCGCGCTCGCGGGCCGCGAGCAGCGCGCACAGCGTCGCGCTCGACGCCGAGTCCTGGATCACGCCGCCGCCGGCGCCGGCCGAAGAGAAACGCTCCGGAAGCCCGAGCATCGGCACGAGCCAGTCGAGCACCTGCGTTTCGAGCTCGGTGCACGCGGGGCTCGTCGACCACAGCATGCCTTGCACGCCGAGCCCCGCGGCGAGCAGTTCGCCGAGGATCGCGGGACCGGAGGAATTCGCCGGAAAGTACGCGAAGAAGTTCGGCGATTGCCAGTGGGTGATTCCCGGCAGGATCAGCCGCTCGACGTCCGCGAGCACGGCCTCGAAGGGTTCGCCCCGGGCCGGCGCGTGCTCCGGTAGCAGGGCACGGAGTTCCCCCGGCTGGGCTCGCGACAGCACCGGCAAGCGCTCGACGCGCTCCAGATAGTCGGCGATCCAGTCGATGACGGCGTATCCCTGGCGCCGGAAATCGTCCGAAGACAGGTGGAAGGTTTTTTCTTCGGACATCACCGCGTCGCCCGTGGACCGTTGCGCCGCCGCTGGGGCTCGGCGCGCTATTGCAGCCCGCAGAACCCGCCGCCGCAGCCGCCGGCACCGCAAGCCGGCGCCCCGCATCCGCCGTCGCTCGGCGCGGGATTCGCGGAACTCGCCGACCCGATGTAGCCGGCGGAGATCAATTTCTCGACCGGCGCCCGAGGGTCCGTCTTGCCCGGCGCGAGGCCGGCCCGCTCGCACAGCTCGCCCCAGTTCTTCAAGCGTTCGTCCATCTTGTGGCGCACTTCGACCACCCGGCCGTTGCTCGCGCACTGATATTCGTAGGTAGGCATCGTCCGACCGTCCTCGACAACCCAAACCGTGTCCGCCCCGCGCGGGGCTCGGCGCGAAGTATAACCCGCGTCGGTCGTTCGGCGGATATGCTAAGGTCCCAAGAGCGGCGCGCGCCCGGATCCGCGCGGGAATGATCGAGCGATGCAGCAGCTTGACGGCGAGGCCCGTTGCCGGCGACCCGACGTGTCGGTGCCGCAACTCGCGGTCGTGGCCGACGACCCGCGCCGCTGGCGCACGGTCGCCACCACCGCCGCGCAGGCCGCGGACGGCGCCGTCGACGGCGCCCGTGCGACCCACGGATATTTCGGCAGCGAGTTCTGCGAGCACTTGTTCCCGACGCGCGCGGCCTTGCGACGGGCGGTCGCGGCGGCCGAGCGCGACGACCTGACCTTGGTGCTGCTGACGCCGGTCGCGAACGACGCGCTGATCGAGCGGATCGAGGCGGTCGCGGACGAGCTGCCGCGACACGCGGAGATCGTCGTGAACGACTGGGGCGTCGCGCGGCGCTTGCGCGCCGCCGATCCGGATCGAATCCTGATCGCCGGCCGGCAACTCTCCAAGACGATCAAGGATCCCCGCCTGACCTCGCCCGCGTGGCTCGCGCCCTTCGCGAGCGGCTATGCGAACGAGGCGTTTCACCGCCTGCTGCGGCGGCTCGGCATCGCGCGGCTCGAGCTCGACGTGCCGCCGTTCGCGACCGCGGCCGCGTTCGACGTCGGCGATTTCGCGGTCTCGGCTTGGGTGCCGTACGGGTATGCGGCGAAGGGCCGCATCTGCAAGATCGGCTCGACGGGTCAAGCGCGCGCGGCGAAGTTCTCCCCCGGCGGCCGCTGCCGTCGCGAATGCCGACGCGTGCGCGAAGTCGACGCGGCGCCGCCGGCGTCGGCCGCGCGAGCCGTCACGCAGCTCGGCAACACCTTGCTCTACCGGCATGGGGAAGCCGAATCGGCCGCGGTGCGCGCCGGCATCGCCGCGGGCCGCATCACCCGGATCGTCGTGACCGAGGACTGAACGCGTGAAAGTGACCGCACCGATCAGCCGTCTCGAGGAGATCGAGCTCCTGGCCGCCGCCGGTGCCGACGAGATCTATTGTGGCGTGGTCCCGGAGGAGTGGCTCGCGCAATTCAACAGCGGCGCGGTCAATCGCCGGCTGTTCGGCAACCTGCGGGGCCTGCAGGCGCTGCGCGACGCGATCGAGCTCGCGCATCGGCACGCGCGATCGTTGTTCCTCGTGCTGAACGCCCCGCACTACGGCGCCGCACACCAGCGGGCGCTCCTCGATCTCGCGGAGCGCTTCCGCGATTTCGGCGGCGATGCGGTGATCGTCGCGGACGCGGGTTTGATCGCCGAGCTCGGCGAACGCGTCCCCGGGCTGCGCGTGCACCTCAGCTCCGTCGCCGGCTGCCGCAATTCCGCGGCCGTCGAGTTCTACCGGGAACTCGGCGTGCGCCGGGTGATCCTGCCGCGCGACGTCACGCTCGCCGAGATCGCCGCGATCCGCGCGAACGCGCAAGATCTCGAGATCGAGGCCTTCGTGCTGAACGACGGTTGCGTGTTCGAGGAAGGCCTGTGTCACTCGATTCACCTGCCGGCCAAGCTCGGTGGCCCGATTTGCCTCGATCGGCGCGCGCCGCGCTACGTCGGGCGGCAGGGTCTCGAGATCCCCGCGCAGCTGCGGTCCGAGCTCGACGCCAACGACGCCGACTACCGCGACTGGCTCTGGTATCGCTTCGGCTGCGGCTTCTCGTCGACACCCGAGGGTCTCCCGTACGGTCCTTGCGGCTTGTGCGCCGTGCCGCAGCTCGCCGCCGCGGGACTCGCATCGGTCAAGATCGCGGGGCGCGAGCGCTCGACGGCCCAGAAGGTCGCGAGCGTCCGCATGGTTCGCGCGGTCGTCGACCGGGCGCTGCGCGGGGCGGACCGCGAGGCGGTGCGGCGTTTCGCGGTGTCGATCCGCGGAGTCGAGGATCGCTGCCGCGCCGGCTACATGTGCTACTACCCGGAGGTGCGCGCGGGCGTCGCCTGAACTCGATCGACCGTCTGGCGCTATAATGGCGCCCATCGAGGATTCAACCGAGGAGAGTTCGATGGCCGATCGCTTCTTCCGCTCCGGCAACCCGGGCCTGAACGACAAGACGTTCGCGAAAGCCCCGATCGCGGGCGCAGCCGAACCGATGACCTTGTCGGGAACGATCAACAAGTCGTTCCTCCTGTTGATCGTGTTGATGCTGTCCGCCCTGTGGCCGTGGTCGCAATACCTCTCCGGCGGCGACGCCGCGGTCATCGGCCCGGCGCTCACGATCGGCGCGATCGGCGGCCTGGTGCTCGCGCTGATCATCAGCTTCAAGCCGACCACGGCCCCGGTTCTCGCGTTGCCGTACGCCGCCCTCGAAGGCCTCGCGATCGGCGGGATGTCCGCGCTGCTCGAGGCGCGCTACCCGGGCATCGCGATCCAAGCGGTCGGACTGACCTTCGGCGTGTTCGCGGTGATGTTGGTCGCGTACCGAACGGGACTGATCCGGGCGACCGCGCGCTTCCGTGCGATCGTGATCGCGGCGACCGGGGGGATCGCGCTCGTCTACCTGGTCACGATGGTGATGGGGCTGTTCCACGTCCAAGCCCCCGTATTCAGCATCACCGATGCCTCGCCGCTCAGCATCGGCGTGTCGCTGGTGATCGTCGGCGTCGCGGCGCTGAACCTGATCCTGGACTTCGACATCATCGAGACCGGGGTCGCGCGCGGCGCACCGCGCTACATGGAGTGGTACTGCGGTTTCGGCCTGCTGGTCACGCTGGTCTGGCTGTACATGGAGATCCTGCGGCTGCTCGCGAAGCTGCGCCGCGACTGACGCGCGGGCCTCGGACCGGCGGTGCGCCCCGGCGTCAGCGGCGCTCGGGCGCGCTCGCGGGCTGCGCACGGGGCGCCCGGCCGAGCTTCGCTTCGACGTCGAGCACGCGCCGCGTCGTCGCGAGCACGCTGTCGGCGTTCAAGCTCATC
>JAJYFF010000037.1 GCA_021785405.1 Pseudomonadota bacterium
TTGCTCCCGGACAGTGCGACCGTGGTGTTGGTGTTCGACGTCAAGCCGCTCGCGGTGATCGCCGCCGTGCCACCGTCCGCCTGGAAGTCGATCTCGGTGACCGGCGAGGCGAGGATCTGCGCAACCGTCACGTTGGTGTTGCCGCAGTTCTGCGTGATCTTCGTGAACGCGCTCAGCGGCACCGTGTACGCGGTCGCCGTGCTCGCGGTCGCCGCCACCACCGCCGCGACTTGCGGGTTGCAGGTCGTGCTCGACACGCCGCTCACGTTCGCCGCGATCATCACGACGAAGTTCGCACCCGCGGAGAACCACTCCGGGTTCACCGCGAGCGTGAAGCCGAGGCTGTTGTACCCGCTCGCGCTGACCGTCTGGCCGCTCGCGGCCTGCAGACCGACGCCCTGGTAGGTGTAGCCCGCGAGGTTCGCCGCCGTATCCTGCACGTACACGTACTCGTAGCTCGGGCTCGCACCCTGGTCGGCATAGCCGCCGCCGCTACCGCCCGCCGGGTTGTTCGCCCCGCCGCTGTAGGCGAACCACTTGCCGTCCGTCGAGGTCGAGGTCGTCGTCGTCCCATTCGAATTGAACCCCGTCGACAACACGTTGGTCGTCACGGTCGCTGCCTGGCCAACCGTGATCACCGTGGAGTCCTGCGCGGACGTGGTCAGACCCGAGGCCGTGTCGGTGGCGGTGATCGTCGCGGTCTGGCCGGCGGTCGCGCTGTTCGAAACGGTGACCAGGCCGGCCGCGTTGACGGTCGCGACGCTGGAATTGCTCGACGCGAAGGTCTCGCCGCTCGCCGGCAGATTCGCCGTGCTGCCGGTGTTGTAGGTGCCGACGACGGACAACTGCTGGGTCCCGCCGGGCAACAGGGTCGAGGTCAGCGGCGACAGACTGATCGAGGTCAGTGCCGGCGCCTGCACCGTGATCACGGCCCCCTGCGAGGTCGTCAGACCCGCGCTCGAATCGGTCGCCGAGATGTTCGTGGTGCCGTTGCCGACCGCAGTCACCACCCCGGCGCTGCTCACCGTCGCGACACTGGTGTTCGAGGATTGGAATGTCACGTCGGCGGCGGCGACCGCCGCCGTTGCGCCGGTGTTGTAGGTTCCGGTCACCGCCAGGCTCTGCGTGCCGCCGATCGCGAGCGTCGCGGTCGCCGGCGACAGCGCGATCGACGTCAAGTGGGGCTGCGCAGCGGTTTGATTGGCCGAACCACCGCAGGAGGCGAGGCCCACGGTGAGCACGATCGTGGCCAGAACGGCGACTGACTTCAGCGATTTCATCGACGGGACTCCCCTTGGCTCGTGCTTGTTCTCTGCGGCATCCCCCGACGCCCGTGGACAACGGCGTCCGGCGTATTCGTGAAACCGCTTTCACATTCTATAACACACACGCTCCCGGTGGTGTCAAGCTCCCACGGCGCGTCGCCGCGGCGTGCTGCAAGCGGTTTCTGCCGCGGTGGCGCACCCCGGCGACCCCGAGACCGCCGGCGCGTCGCGCTCGCCGGTGCGACGACGCGATTGACAAGCAGGCCGCTCCTCCGCTAGCGTTTGAAAACGGTTTCATAATCCCGGCTCACCGAGAAAATCGTCGCATCGAGACGGCGCCGCAATGGGGGATGCTCATCGTGCAGGCAGGCGGACGTCATCAGCGTCGTCAGGCGAACAGCGTACCCAGTAGGTCATCCATGATCACCCAAATCGTTCAGCGGCTCGGCGCCACGCGCCGCGCGGCGCGCACCAGTCTGGTCGGCATCGCGTGCATCGCGCTGTCGGCCTGCGGCCAGAGTCAGAACTGGAGCCGTCAACCGGCCTTCATCACGATCGGCGGCACCGTCTCGGGCCTGCAATCGACCGTGGTACTGCAAGACAACGGGATCGACCCGCTGACGATCACGCAGAACGGCGCGTTCACGTTCGCGCTGTCGATCGCGAACGGACAGCCCTACGCGGTCACGGTCGCCACCCAGCCGTCGGGTCAGACCTGCGAGGTGACCAACGGATCGGGCAGCGCGACAGCCAACGTGACCAACGTCGCCGTGACCTGCACGACGCAACCGACGATCAGCGGCACGGTCACGGGCCTCAGCGGAACGGTCGTGCTCCAGGACGGCACGGACACGCTGACGATCGCGAGCAACGGCCCCTTCACGTTCCCGACCGCCTTGACGTCCGGTGCGCAATACGCGGTCACCGTCACCCAGCAGCCGAGCACGCAGATTTGCTCGATCACCAACGGCGCGGGCACGGCGACCGCGAACGTCACGAACGTATCGGTGAGTTGCGGAGGGTTTCAGATCCGGCCCCTACCGGCGATCTACGCGACGGGGAAGGCGGTCAATTACAGCCCGTACCGGGCCGGGGGCCCGAATGCCGGGGAGATCCCGAGTTCCGCCGACGTCCTGCAAGACCTCGGCCTGTTGCAGACCGCAGGGTTCAACTTGATCCGACTGTTCGGCGCGGACGCGGTCGCACAGGAGATCCTGAGCCTCGCGAACCAGAACGACCCGTCGTTGAAGTTCCAGGTGGGCATCTACCTCGAGGGCGCGCCGAGCACCTGCGTCGACAGCGTCAATCAAGCCCAGATCGCGACGGCGATCCAGCTCGCGAACACCTACCCGAACGTGGTTGCGGTCAGCGTCGGCAACGAGACCTCCTTCGCGGGCAATCTGCCGGCGAGCTGCCTCCTGCAATACGTCAAGGAAGTGCGCAGCCAGGTCGCGCAACCGATCACCGCGGACGACGACTACACGTTCTACGCCGGGCTGTCGGCGAGCGGCGAGAAGCCGGACCTGGTCCTGCCGTGGCTGGACTTCGTGTCGATGCACACCTATCCATTCACGGATACCGGCGCCTGGGACTGGCAGCAGACGGCGGTCGCGGCGGGACCGGCGCGAGCCGCGGCGATGATGAACGCCGCGCTCGCCGACGCGCAGGCCGACTACGCCTTGGTCGCGAACTACAGCTACACGACCACGACGGGCCAGGTCACCACGATCGGCGCATCGCTGCCGATCACGATCGGCGAGACCGGCTGGAAGGCCGTGCCGACCAACACGGCCCAGGCGATCGAAGCCGTCACCAATCCGGCGATCGCGAATCCGGTGAACGAGAAGTGGTACTACGACTTGATGGCCTCCTGGCGCGGTACCGGAGCGCCGCTGAACGTGTTCTGGTTCGAGGCCTTCGACGAGCATTGGAAGGGCACCGACGACGGTTGGGGATTGTGGGACGCCTCGCGGACGCCGCGCTACGCGCTGTGCGGCACGCCGGCGGGCCCGGCGTGCAATACGACGGATCTGTACGCCGGCGCCGGCTACTACCACTGATGCGGAGACACGCGTGAGCTACAGAATATCGCGGATCGGCCCGGCGGCCGCGGCCTTGCTGCTGTCGGTTCCGGCGCTCGGCGCCCAGTTCGGACCGCTGCAGATCGCCGGGTTCCTCAAAGACGAGTTCTCGATGTGCGACAACTGCACGAGCGGACTCGTGAATCCATCGCCCTTCGATCCGCGCGGCGTGCTCACGCTGCCGAGTCCCAATCCGCCCCTCAATCAGGGCGGTGGGTCGCGCTATACGAGCAGCAATCTGGGCCTCGCGATGCTCACGCTGGGACTGTCGCATGAGTTCGCGAACGCGCTGTCCGTCGAGGCGGTCGCCACCGCGCGCGAGCGCAACGGCGGACCCGACATCTACGGGCAGTACCTGATCGACGGCTTCGTCGGCGCGAAGTACCCGCTGGTCGGCGCGGTGAAGCTCGGCATCCTCGCATCGCGCTCGTGGAGCCGGGCGGACTCCTTCGCGTATCCGCTCGGTCTGTCGGTGCCGTGGGCCGAGTCGGGCGCCGGCTACGGCGTGTTCAAGGAAGCGGTTCGCTACACCTCGCCGGTGATCTACTTCCCGACCGGGAAGCTCACGCTCGAATTGACCTACGCGACGGGCTCGCGCCGCTATCCGATCAACTACGGATCGCTGTTGAAGACGGTCACGCCGACGAACTACCAGTATTTCTACCTGCCACCGAAGCCGCAACTGGCCGAATTCTTCCTGCAGTACTCGAACGCCCGCAACCTCGTTGAATTCACGTCCCAGTACAGCGTCGGCGGCCTGCAGAGTTCCTTCTCGAAGGGTGCGTTCGTCGGCGCGATCGGCAGTCCGAACACGTCGGCCGCGGGAGCGCCCGGGTATCGCGCGCCGACCGAGGACCTGGTGATGATCGAGGGGAATTTCTGGCCGGTTCCGCAGTGGCGTCTCACGTACGGCGTGAAGCGCAACGAATGGTCCGGACAGCAGCAGCAGTGCGACTACGGGTCCGCACCGGCCCCGGATGGATCGACGTTCACGGGTTGCTTCTGGGATCAGGCCGGATTCAATTACGCGAGCGACGGATTGCGCCACCACGCCGTCGAATACGATGCCCTGGCGGGGGCGGCCTATACGCGCGGCTTGTGGGTGTTCACGCTGGGCGGGGTCTACATGGCCCAGTCGAGCGCTAACTCGCCGACGGAATGGGGACAACGCAACAGCGCCACGTTCGTGAATCTCGGCGTCTATCGTCGTTTCCGCGGTCTCTTCGATCACCTCGAGGTCTACGGCGGACTCGGGCGCGTGATGTTCGGCCGCCGCGGTCCGGCACCGCTCAGCATGCCGAGCAATATCGCCGACGGCCAAATCGATCCACGCACGAGCAAGGCGGGCAACACCCTGACCCTCGGCGCGAATCTGAATTTCTGAGGGGCACGATCATGCGTTTTCCATCGACCTTGCAAGGTCCGCGACCTCGGGGAGCCGGCGGCACCTACGCACTGCTGGTATTGCTGTACCTCGCGAGCGCGGCGTCTGGAGCGCGCGCGGGCGTACCGCGAGTGCGCGTCGGGCAGGGCGCGTACGACACGGCCCCCCGCCGCGGCCTGTTCCACCGCGAAGACGTGCCGCCCGCGCCGATCTATCGCAGCGGTCCCGCCGCGAGGCGCGCGGCGCCGACCAATCAGTGGTACTCGTCGGTGATGTTCACCGCCAAACCGTATCCGATCTACGCGCAGCCGATGGCGTATCGCGCGACCGCGCAGGGCTTGGAACTGGCATTGCCGACTGGGCGGGCGGACTCGCCCGATGGTCTGATCCACGAGGTGCGCTATCCGTTCGTGCCCGCGGTCGTCGTCACGCCGGTCGCGATCCACGCCAAGGCCGCGCGCTTGAACGACTTCTCGGACTGGCTTGCGCAATTCGCGTGGCGAGGCGCCGGCGGCGAGACGTTCACCGCGACGGTACTGCACGGCAGCCCGTTCAGTTATTTCCGTTGCAGCCATGGCGCCGTTCGATTCGCGCTCGCGGGGCGGCCGGTGATGCTCGCCGACCCGCATGCCGCCGGCGCCGATCCGCGCGTGCTCGCCTTCGCGGTCGGCGGCCACGCGTACGCGATCTTCGCACCGGTCGGCGCGCACTGGCAGTGGCGATCCGCGAGCATCGTCGACCTGCGATTGCCGCCACGACGACGATACTTCTCGGTGGCCGGATTGCCGGCCGACGCGAGTCCGACGACGATCCGCGCATTCACCCGCGTCGCCTACGCGTTCCCGACCGACACGCGCGCGCGGTTCCACTACGACGAGTCCACCAGCACCGTCACGACGACCTTCCGCGTGCGGACGGTTGCGCTGCAGGGCCACGATCGAACCACCTTCATGGGCCTGTATCCGCACCAATGGGACTCCCTGACTTCGAAACCCAAGGTGCTGTTCCAGTACGACTCGGTGCGCGGACCGATCCGGGTGATCGCGGGGAACGAATTCTCGACGCGCCTCACCTATCACGGGTTCGTTCCCTACTGGCCGCGGTTGCAGCAAGCCGCCGATCGGCACGCGGTCGATCGGCTGCTGGGAGGGGACTGGGCCCGATCGCGGAATTTCTACGAGCAATACGGCTTCGGGATCTACTGGGTCGGCAAGGGACTCGGCGCCGCGACGCAGTTGATGGACGTCGCGGCGGCGGAGGGACGCGTCGGGCTACAGCGCCGATTGTTGAAGCAAATCGAGCGTCGCTTGCAGTCCTGGTTCGACGACCGCCACGCGACGCATTTTCGGTACGACGACGGACTCGGAACGATGGTCGGCTTGCCGGCGGAGTTCGGCAGTCTCTCGCAGATGAACGACCATCACTTCGACTACGGCTACTGGATCACCGCGGCCGCGAACGTCGCGCTGCGTGATCCGGCGTGGGCGCAACGCTCGCGCTGGGGCGGCATGGTCGATCGACTGGTGAGCGACATCGCCTACGATCACCGCGGCAGCGCCGCGTTTCCTTACTTGAGGAATTTCGACGTCTACGCCGGGCACTCCTGGGCATCCGGAACGCAAGAGCTCGAGGATGGCAACAATCAGGAGTCCTCGTCGGAGGCCGTGAACGCCTGGGCCGGGTTGATCCTCTGGGGCGAAGCGACCGGCAATACCCGGCTGCGGGATCTCGGGATCAGTCTGTACACGAACGAGATCCACGCGATCGACACCTACTGGTTCGACGTGCACCACGGGGCGTTCGATCCGAACTACGGCGCGCCGTACGCGAGCCGCGTCTTCGGCGGCAAATACGACGACAGCACCTGGTGGACGGAAGAGCCGCGCCAGCGGCTCGGCATCAACGCGCTGCCGCTCACGCCGGCATCGACGTACCTCGGTCGCGATCCGCGCTACGTGGGTGCGCTGTTCGCGCAACTGCCGGCAGCGCAAACGACCTACGCCGCGCACGGCGGCTACGTCCACGTGACCCGCAAGATCTGGAACGACGTGCTCGCGGAGTTCCTCGCGCTCGCCGATCCGCAGGCCGGCATGCAGTTCTGGCGCCCGGGCGCACCGGTCGAGGCGGGCGAGACCCGCTCGCACACGCAATTCTGGCTGCGCAGCTTGCGGGAGATGGGCCGCCCGGATTTCTCCGTGACCGCGAACACGCCCCTCTACGCTGTGTTCCGGCAACGCGACGGTCGGCGCACCTATCTGGCGTACGACGCAGGATCGAAACCGATCGAGGCGAAATTCTCGGACGGCGAAGTCCTGCAGGTGGCGCCGGGCATGCTCGCTCGCGCGGAGCGGGCACCCTGAGTGCGTGAGGCGTTGCGCGGCGAGCGTCCACACCGGACGCTGCGGACGGTCGCACTCGCGGGCGTGATCGCGTGGGCCGGCTGGGGCGCGGCCGTCGCCGGCACCGCGCCCCCCGCGCCGTGGCCCTGGTCGAACGCCGAACTCCCGCCGGATCGACGTGCCCAGCTCGTGCTCGAGGCGATGACGCCCCAAGAGAAGCGGCGGCTCGTCTTCGGGTACTTCGGCGCCCCGATGCCGGGCACGACCTATCGGCCGCCGCGCGCCGCGCGGATGGGCGAGGCCGGATACGTTCCCGGCATCCCCCGACTCGGCATTCCCGCGCAATGGATCAGCGACGGCGGCCTCGGGGTCGCGACCCAGCGCGTCTCGACCGACGCGGTTCGCGAACGCACCGCGCTGCCTTCCGGACTCGCGACCGCCGCGACGTGGAACCCGTCGCTCGCCGAGCGGGGCGGGGCGATGATCGGTGCGGAGGCGCGGGCTTCGGGCTTCAACGTGCTGCTCGGTCCCGGCGCGGACTTGATCCGCGAAGCTCGCGGCGGCCGAAGCTTCGAATACGCGAGCGAGGATCCGCTGCTCACCGGCGTGATCGCGGGCGCGGAGATCCGCGGGATCCAATCGCAGCACGTGATCGCGGTGCTGAAGCACTTCGCGTTCAACGACCAGGAGACCGGGCGGACGATGTACGACGTCCGCATCCGGCGCGCGGCCGCCCGCGAATCGGATCTGCTGGGTTTCGAGATCGCGCTCGAGCAGGGGCATCCCGGCGCGCTGATGTGCGCCTACAACCGCGTGCGGGGACGCTACGCCTGCGAGAACCGCTGGCTGCTGCGGCGGGTGCTCGATCGGGACTTCGGATTTCGCGGCTACGTGATGAGCGATTGGGGCGCCGTGCACAGCACGGTGCGCTCGGCGCTCGCGGGCCTCGACCAGGAGTCGGCGACGATCTTCGATCATGAGCCGTACTACGGCGCGCCGCTGCAAGACGCCTTGCGGGACGGTCGAGTCCCCGAGACGGTGCTCGACGCAATGGTCGAGCGGATCCTGCGCTCGATGTTCGCGACCGGCGTCGTCGATCATCCGATCGATCCGCTGGCGCGTCTCGACCTACGCGCCGATCGCGCGGTGGCGACGGCGGACGAGCAACAGGGCATCGTCTTGCTGAAGAACACCGGCTCGGTGCTCCCGTGGCCTCGCACGCTGCGCCGGATCGCGGTGATCGGCGGCCACGCCGATCGCGGCGTGCTCTCCGGCGGCGGATCCTCGACGGTGTTCCCGATCGGCGGGAACGCGGTTCCGGGCCTCGGCCCGACCGGATGGCCCGGGCCGCAGGTGTACCTCCCCTCGGCACCGCTCGGCGCGCTCATGGCACAGGCTCCGCAGGCGCGATTCCGCTATGACTCGGGCCGGAACCTCGCCCACGCCGTGCGCGTCGCGCGCTGGGCGAACCGGGTGATCGTGTTCGCGACCCAGTGGGCGACCGAAAGCAAGGACGCGTCGCTGCATCTGCGGCACGGCCAGGATCGCCTGATCGCCGCAATCGCCGCGGCGAATCCGCAGACCGTCGTCGTGCTCGAGACTGGCGGCCCCGTGCTGATGCCGTGGCTCGATCGGGTCGACGGCGTGCTCGAAGCTTGGTATCCCGGCAGCGGCGGCGCGACCGCGATCGCGCGCGTGCTCTTCGGCGCCGTCGATCCCTCGGGACACCTGCCGGTGACGTTTCCGGGCTCTCGCGCGGACCTGCCGTTCCGCACGCTGCCCGGAGCCGGACTGCCTGCGGATCGCGCATTCGTGATCGATTACACGCGCGACGGCGCGGCGGTCGGATACCGCTGGTACCAGCGACACGGGCGCGAGCCGCTGTTCCCGTTCGGATACGGATTGTCGTACACGCGCTTCACGTACGACGGACTGGCGGCGCACCTCGTGGATGGCCAGCTCGTCGTGCAATTCACGGTTCGCAACGCCGGGACGCGCGCCGGCGCCGCGGTCGCGCAAGTCTACGTCGGACCGGAAAAGGGCGGATGGGAAGCCCCCCGACGCCTCGCCGGCTGGCGCAAGCTCGCCCTCGCGCCCGGCGAGTCGCGCACGGTGAGCGTGCGCGTGGACCCGCGCCTGCTCGCGCGAATCGATCGGCACGGGCGGGAGTGGGTTCGCGCCGCCGGTGCTTATCGGCTGTCGCTCGGGGACTCCTCGGCGCACCTCGTGCAGTCGATCCGCATCGATCTGCCCGCGTGGGAGCACTCGGTGCGCTGGCCCATTGCAGTTCGGCCCGGGGTCCCCGCGGTTCCGCAGGCGCCGTAACGACGCCGGCCACCGACCGGCCGAGCCCCCCCGGCGGGCAACGCTCAAGGTGCCGGTGCGGGCAGTATCGTGACGCTCGCGATCGTGCGCGGCCCGATCAACGTTCCGGGGCCGGCACCGACGATCGTGACGTAGAAACTCACGGGCCGTGAGCGCGTCGGGTCGGAAACGATCGGAACGAGCAGCGCGGTGCTCTTGCGACCGTGGGCGATGGTGGCTTCGGTCGAGCCGGCGACCGCGTAGTCCTGACCGCGACGCGCGGTGCCGGGCTCGATCCGCCAGCGAAACCGGACCACCGAGCGCAGATTCCCCACGCGATCCACGACGAGGCGCGCGACCGGGTCCCCGGGCAAAACGACCACGCGAGTCGTTGCGAACTCGATCCGCGCCGGACCCGCCGCGGCCGCCAGCCATCGCCGCGAGCGAACCCGTACCGCGTGCGTCGTGCGGGGCACCGGGATGGGCGCGAGGACGGTCGCGGCCGACGACGCGGACGCAGGCTTGCCCGTTGCATGATCCGCTGCGACCTGGGTTTGCACCCGACCGACCGTCGCGGGCGGTGCGGTGGGGCTCCGCAACGCCGCGATCGCGGGCGTCCAGCGCCAGTCCGGGACTCTCGTCGCCAGCCACCCGACTGCAAGGATCAGCAGCGCCGCGATACCCGCGACCAGACGCCGTCGCGACGGTGGCTCGCGCCGCGGCGCCGCGACCAGCACGGGCAGGCGCGGCAGCGCGGGGAGCGGCGTATCCGCGAGCAAGCGGCGCGTCCATTGGTCGATGTCCGTGGGTCGACGCTCCCGTCGCAGCGCCAGCCCTTCGCGCAACGCCCGCCATTGGCCACGCGGCAGTCGGGCCGGCCGGCGGGGTCGGATGCCCGCCGCACGCGCCTGTAGCGCGGTCCGCTCGCCGAACGGGTGTCGTCCGCTCAGCAGGACGTAGGCGACGCAAGCGAACGCGAACACGTCGTCGCGCACTTCCGCAACGCCTCCCTCGAGTAGTTCGCAGCTCGCGTATTGCAAGGTCGCGAATCGGGTGCACTCCGGCGAAACCGAATCGTCGATCCACGGCTCCGCGCGCATCATCGCCGACGAGCCGAAATCCAGCACGCGCACCGCACCGTCGTCGGTGACGAAGACGTTGTGCAGATTGATGTCCCCGTGCACGATCCCGCGCGAATGCGCATGTGCGAGCGCGAGGCCGATCTCGCGCACGATCGCGAGCGCATGCCGGCGATCCAAGGCCGAACGCCGTCGGGCGCTCAGCAGTCGATCGAGCGTGAGTCCGCTCAGCAGTTCCATCGTGTAGAACGTGACGTCATCGTCGCGATCGAACTCATGCACGCGCACGATGTTCGGGTGAGACAGCCGCTGCAGGTGCTGGAACTCGCGCACCAGCGCGCTCAACATCTCCGGCCGGCGGCTCACCGCCGGGTGCAAGATCTTCAATGCGACGCGTTGATCCTCCGGCGCCCCGATCCGAAATTGATCGACGGCCTCGAACACCGTGCCGAGCCCGCCACGTCCGACCGCGCGGACGATCCGGTATCGTCCGCGCAGCGTGCGGCCGACGGGCGGCTCGTCGGCGGCCGATACGCGCGTGCTGATTTCCTCGGTGATCACCGCCGGCACCACCGGCACGGGCACGACGTCATCGGTCGCGAGCGTGCTCGCCGGCGGCGGCTCGGGCGGATGATCCGCGCCGTAGGTCGAGCCGAGCAGCAACGCGATCAAGTGCGAGTTGACGGCGCGATATGCGGTCGGTCGGATCTCGCCGCGGCGGAACTGTTGGTCGAGGAGCGAAACGAGTTCCCACGCGGCTTCGGGATCCGACTTCACCAGCGCGTGCAACTCTTCCTCGCAGGTCTCCGCGGAGTAATCGCGCGACCGAAGCAAGTCCAGCAGACGAGCGACCGCGGTGACCGGCGCGTCCGGCGCGATCACTTCGGCGGTGTCCTCCAACGGTGCGGTCGTACCCATCAAGCGAGCACCCGATCGAGTTGCGCGTACCGCGAAGACGCCCAAACGGCGTCCCCGAATGGTGACGACGAGCAATTCATACCGCGGCACGCGTCGAATGGCAATGCGGCGCCGCAGGCACTTCTGTCGGCATCCGGCGACATGATCCGCGAATTTTTTCGGAACTGCACACGCAGATTCATACTCGAACAAGCGACCGAGACCCGTCGCCCGCGCATTGACCCTCGCGAGGAGGACCGTTCATGGCGATGCCATTACTCGCGAACGTCGTGATCGATCGCCCGACTCACTCCTTGTTCCACCGTCTCGCCGATGCGAGCCCAGAGCCCTTGCTGATTGCGCGCATCGACGCGGATGCTCATCGGATCATCTACGCGAACCCGGCCTTCTGCCGGCTCAGCGGCTGCTCCGCATCGCAGATCCTTGGTCGCGAATGGCAGTCGCTCGTGGAGTCGGGATTCGGCGTGTGCGGGACCGACGGGCAACTCAGCGCGACGCGCCAGGAAGCACGCGTCGCACTGCGTACCGAGGACGTTCACGGCAACGAGCGTTGCCTGGAAATGAGCCGCTGGGTGCTGCGCGACGAGAGCGGCGCGGCCACGCATCTGGTCATCCTGATGAGGGACGTGAGCCTCGAGCAAAGCCAGCGCGACGGGCTCGAGCGGCGCGCGTATCACGACGCGCTCACGGATCTCGCGAACCGTCATCTGTTCCACGACCGGTTCCTCCAGGCGCGGGCCCATGCCCGTCGGCATGGCGGCTCGTTCATCCTCGCATTGATCGACCTGGACGATTTCAAGTCGATCAACGATTGCTTCGGGCATCACGGCGGGGATCAGGTGCTGAAGTGCTTCGGCGCACGCCTCGCGGCTTCGATACGCGCGGAGAACACCGTCGCGCGCCTCGGCGGCGACGAGTTCGTACTGTTGCTGGACGAAGCCACCGAGGGCGAACCCATGCATCGGCTCATCGCGCGTATCCGCGAGTTGATCGGCCGTCCGATGATCCTCGACGGCCAACGAATCAACGTTTCCTGCAGCGTGGGCATCAGCCGCTACCCTGTGGACGGCGACGATCTCGATCGACTGCTGCGGATCGCCGATACGAAGCTGTATCGCGTCAAGGAGTGCCGGCACCTGTGCCACGGGGAAGCGCAAACCGCGCGGGTCCGATAACAGGCGCACGCGCCGCGCCCGCCGTCATCGGTCGATCGGCTGCGGCGCTGGCGCCGCATCGGATAGACTCAGCCGATGACCGAGACCGGCCAATCGACCGACGACGGGTCGCTCAGCGCCCGTGAAATCGTGGTGATCGGCATCGTCGCCCTGGCGGTCGCGATGGGTATCGGACGCTTCGCGTTCACGCCACTGATGCCGCTCATGATGCGCGACGGCTCGATCGACGCCGCGACCGGCGCGAAGTGGGCGGCGGCGAACTACGCCGGCTATCTCGTCGGTTCCCTCGTGGCGAGTCGCCTCGGGCGGCACCCGATGCGCAACCTCCGGTGGGCGCTCGGTTGCGTCGCTGCATCGACCGTGCTCATCGCGTTCGTCACGACACCGATCGTCGGCGGGTTGTTGCGATTCGCCGCCGGAGTCTTCAGCGCCTGGGTGCTCGTCCTCGGCAGCAGCTGGTGCCTGATGCGACTCGCTCGGCAAGGGGAGGGCCGATACGGAGCGTGGATCTACACGGGCGTCGGATTGGGGATCATGGTGGCCGGCGTCCTCACCTGGTTGGGAGGCGAACAGTCGGCCCGGATGCTCTGGCTCGAACTCGGCCTGCTCGCGGCGGGTGGAGTTTGGTATGTCGTCCGGGCCGTCGCCAACGCACGTGACGAGCCGGTCGCGGCGGTCGAGTCCACGCCCCGGCAAGACGATCGCTGGCACGCTGGCCTGGTGGTCTGTTATGCGGCATTCGGCTTCGGGTACATCGTGCCGGCGACCTTCCTGCCGACGCTGGCGCGCGCACAGATCGACGACCCGCTGGTGTTCGGGCTGGTATGGCCCGTGTTCGGACTCGCATCCATCGCGTCCCTGGCGATCGCGGCGCGGACGGCACCCACGGCCCGGCGCCGCCGGGTGTGGGCCGTCGCGCAAGCCGTGATGGCCGTCGGCACCGGGATGCCGGCGTTCGACCGACACCTATGGTCGCTGGCGGTGGGGGCGTTGCTGGTCGGCGGCACGTTCATGATCACGACCATGGCCGGTCTGCAGCTCGCCCGCGAGTTGGCCCCCGCCAATCCGACGCCGCTGCTCGCGCGGATGACCTCGGGATTCGCGGTCGGACAAATCCTGGGCCCGGTGCTGGTCTGGCTCGTGGCTCACCCTATGTTGCGGGGTGCCGACGGCGTGACGCTCACCAGCCTCGTCGCGGCCGCATTGCTGCTGCTGACGGCGACGTGGCTGTGGCGAAGCGATCGTCACGAATCCCGCGCGCACGGTAGTGATAGCATCGTAGGGTAACGAATCCGGGAACCGCCGGGCCGCGCCGACCGGGTGCTCGGCGATCGCCGCGAGATCTCCATGAACGTCGTCAAGGACTTTGCCGGTGCCATCGGCAACACACCGCTGATCCGTCTGAATTCCGTGTCCGCCGCGACCGGCTGCGAAATCCTCGGCAAGGCGGAATTCATGAACCCCGGCGGATCCGTGAAGGATCGGGCCGCGCTCGGCATCATCGATGCCGCCGAGAAGTCGGGGGCGTTGCGGGCGGGTGGCACCGTGGTCGAGGGTACCGCCGGCAATACCGGCATCGCGATCGCGCACCTGTGTCGTGCGCGCGGGTATCGAGCGCTCATCGTGATGCCCGACAACCAATCGCCGGAGAAGTACCAGGCGTTGGAGGCCCTCGGGGTCGAGCTGCGACGGGTGAAACCGGTGCCGTACGCGGATCCGAATCACTATCAGCGCGTCGCCGGACGACTCGCAGGCGAGATCACGGGTGCCATCTGGGCCAATCAATTCGACAATACGGCGAATCGAGACAGCCATTATGCAACGACGGGCCCGGAAATCTTGCGAGACACCGCCGGTCGCATCGACGCGTTCGTCGCCGCGACCGGAACGGGCGGAACGCTCGGCGGCACCGGCCGCTACCTCAAGGAACACGCGCCGGGCACCCGGATCGTGCTGGCCGATCCCCAGGGAAGCTCCTTGTACCACTGGATTCGAAGTGGCGAACTGCGGGCGAATGGACCGGGTTCGGTGACGGAGGGCATCGGCATCGGGCGGGTGACGTCGAATCTTCAGGGGACACCGATCGATCAGGCGATCACGGTCAGCGATCCGGAGGCGGTCCAGATCCTGTACCGAATGCTCTACGGCGACGGACTGCTCCTAGGCAGCGCGAGCGGCGTGAACGTCGGCGCGGCGGAGAAGCTCGCGCGGGAACTCGGGCCCGGACACACGATCGTCACGATTCTGTGCGACGGTGGTCAGCGCTACCAATCCCGGCTCTATTCCCGCGCGTGGCTGGCGGAGAAAGGTCTATTGGAAGCCGCAGATCGCGGCCGGGCCGAGGGGGAGGCGGTGCACGCCTAGGCAACTCGGCTCCGCGGGAGCGGCAACCGCGCTTTGGAGGCCTCTTTCGATTACCATGCCTTTCGGCTCGGACATGACAACAACAACATATGGCGGAGGGATCCATGCCAATCCGAATGCGCCTGGGGGTCGTCGGCGCGCTTGCCGCAATGCTATGCGCTTGCGCCACTCAACCGGAAATCCCGTTCGACAAGACACAGGCGTCACACCTCAAGACGATCGGCATCGTGACGCCATCGATGCCGGACAAGCCCACCGTCTGGCTCGCAAGTGATGTCGGACAAAGTTTCGGTCTGATCGGCGCGCTGGTCGATGCCGGCATTCAAGCGCACCGGGACGCCGTCCTGTGGAACGCGATCGACGGCGTTCGGAATCCGCCGCGCACCGCTTTCGTGAATGCACTCGAGGCTTCGCTCCGCCGGCAGGGATTCGACGTCAAGATGATCGAAGCACAACGACCGGACGGACACTATCTGAAGACCTATCCGCGGACGCACGACCCGATCGACGCCTATCTCGACGTGACATTCATCGGTGGGGGATATGGCTATGTCGCCGCCGCGATGGGCAAAGCAACGCCATATCGTCCGTTCGTGTACCTGCATTGCCGGCTCGTCCGCGCATCCGACGGTGCCACATTGATGCAAGATGCCGTATTCGACAACGCGATCGGGGCCCCGAAGGACACGGTGACGATCTCGGCGAACCCCACCTACCAATTCACGGATTTCGCGGCCATGCGCAGCCATCCGCAAGACGCACGGAACGGGATGGACGATGCCTTTCGAACGACGGCGAACATGATTGGCACGTTGATCCGCTAGGGGCCCCGCATGAGCATCGCGCTCCGCATACCCCGCGTACTCGTTCTGTCACTTGCGCTCATGACCGTCGGCTGTGCGACACCCCGCGTGGAGCCGCCGCCACTCCTGAGCCTCTCGAATAGACGATGCGAGGCGAATCCGAACTGGGCGGCTGCGTCGACGATCGCTTATGACCCTTCGAAACACAGAGGCGACGCGAGCGCGGAGATCACGTCCGCATCGGCGTGCTTCGAAGACGCCGTCGGCCAGAGTTTGTACGCCGTCTATCGACTCCCGTCGTTACCGGCCACGTCGCTCGTGCGCGTGGAGAGTACGCCGCAAGGACAGACGCTCATGGCGCCGCGAGTCCTGCTCTACGGTCCGCATGGCCGCTTGAAGCGCCAACTATCGGGAAGCCGGGTGGTTTTTCGGGGCAGCGCGCTGTCGGTGATCTTCCGCAGTCACGCCGACGAACGCTACCTGGTCGTGGCATCGGATCCGGCCGTGGTCGGACACGCGATCGCCCGTATCCGGGACGCGGTCCAAGGTAGCGCCATCTACGCGTATCCGTACATCGTCCCGGTGTACACGGGAGCGGACGCGACCGTGAAGAACGTCCTTTCGTACAATGGGCGCGTAACGGTAGCGCTACGCGCGCTCCCGGCCGAGTGATGCATAGGCTATGTGACATGACCGCGAACGTGTCGAGCGCCTGCAGCGCCTGCTCCTGGGTTTCGCACGTGACCGCGTGAGGTCTGCGATGCCGAGAAACTCCCAGGTTATGGTTTACGTATCGGTGTTGATCGCCGTCGTCGTCAGCGTGGATCTCCTGTTCCTTAGGCACCGGTTCTGGGAAAGACTGCTCGTGAACATCGGCATCGTGTTGCTGTTCGGCGCCGTCTATTGGCTAATCCGGAAGAGGCTGTAAGCCAGGCGGGCGGCGAGGGTGAACGATCGACGACAGACCGCCATGCGGGACGTTCGACGGACGTCGAAGGGACGGTGAACCATGGCGCCCGACGAAGCCAACGAAGGACATTTGCAGAGCCCCGTCCTCACCCGGATGTGGACCCTGATCGGCATGGCCCTGGTCCTCGTGTACTGCATCGCGCCCCTGATCCATCCGAACGCGGCGCTCGAGCGCGTCGGGAGTGACCTGCGGACCATCGCGATGGATTGGACGGTGGTGGCGACGCTCGCCATCATGGGCTTCGCTGGTCAGCGGCGCACGGCGGCCTTCTTCGGGTTGCGGGTGCCGAGTCGGCGCGACGTGCGCGCGATGTTCCTCACGCTGATCGCGGCCTCAGCGCTCACGTTCCTCGTGAGCAGCCTGCCGCCCGTCCAACGATCGCTCGGCGCGATTCCCAGCTTCGATTTCACCACGATCCCGTTTGCCCTGCGATTGGGTCTGGTGCTGACGGCGGGCATCTGCGAGGAATTCATATTCCGCGGGTTCATCATCGAGCAGATCGGCGCTTGGACCGGTTCGCTGACCGCCGGCGCCGCGATCTCCCTGGTGCTGTTCGTGATCCCGCATGCCTAGTTGTACGGATTCAGCGCCGCGCTCGCCGTGCCGGCGACGCTCGGCGGCGCGCTGACACTGCTGTACCTGTGGCGACGGAACTTGCCGGTCTGCATGCTCCTGCACGCCATCGTGGACGGGACGATGCTGCTCGTCGTGCCAGCCTTCTCGCACGCCCACGGGGGATGATTCCGGACGAACACGTCGGCGCAACACCCGCGGCGAACTCGAACGGCGTCGCGGCCTCTGAAATCCCTAGCACCGGAGCGCAACGAGAGACCGGCCGCACCCGCGGTGAGGCATGGCGACGCTCGCTCGGTAGTGCAAGCGAGGGATGTTTGTTATTGTTCGATCGGCTTGCATGCTCGGCAGTTACACCCCGTTCCCCAACGTCTTTCCTGCTGCGAGAGCCACTGACATGCCGAATCCCGACGAGCGGTTGGTATGGACGATCGGCACCGAGTATACCCAGCAGTTCATCGCAGACCTGCCGACGGCCATCGCGTTTCTCGATTCGGATATGCACTACCTGGCGTTCAGTCGGCGCTGGCTCGAGGACTATCGCCTCGACGGTCGCGAAATCCTGGGGAAGAGCCACTACGAGATCTTTCCAGAGATCCCCGGGCACTGGCGAGACGTTCATCGCCGTGCGCTGAACGGCGAAGCGGCCGCCAACCACGAAGAACGCTTCGTTCGACAGGACGGGACCGTGCAGTGGCTCAGCTGGCTGGTGAGGGCCTGGCACGACACGGACGGGCGTATCGGCGGGATCGTCATTCAGTCCGAGGACATCTCGGCCCGCAAGGAGGCGGAGCTCGCGCTCAAGAGCGAGCGCGAAGTCTTCATGCAGCTTGCAGCCATCTCGTCCGACTATTTCTGGGAGCTCGACCCACAATTTCGCTACCGCAGCATCTCTCCGACCATCGCCCCGCGATCCGGCCTCGATTATCTAAGTTACCTCGGCAAGACCCGCTGGGAGCTGCCCTTCATCGGCATTTCCGAACAGCAATGGGTCGCGCATCGGTCCGCCCTGACGGCCCATCAGCCATTCAGGAACCTGGAAGGCGGACTGGTGAACGTTCATGGTGAACTCCGGCATTTCCTGATGAGTGGAGACCCCACCTTTAGTCCCGATGGAAAATTCACCGGATATCGCGGCGTCACCCAGGACATCACCGACAGGAAGAAGTCCGAGGAGACCTTGCGAAAAATCGCGGGAGAGCTCGACGACCTCTATCACAATGCACCGTTGGGCTATCACTCGCTCGACTCCAACGACACTCTGGTGCGCATCAACGACCGGGAGCTTTCCTGGCTTGGCTACGCTCGAGAAGAAGTCATCGGAAAGAAGAAGTGGTCGGATCTCGTGATCGCCGAGCAAGTCGATCGATTTCAACATCGCCACGACGAATACAGGCGAAGGAGGGATCTTCCCAGCACGCCGTACACGGTCGTCAGAAAGAACGGAACGACTTTCCCGGTTCTGCTGAGCGAAAGCCCCAATTACGACGCCGAGGGGAAGTATCGGTCCAGCCGCGGAATGGTGGTGGACAACACGGAGCGCGCGTTGGCGGATGCACTGCTTCAGGAATCCGAAGCAAGATATCGAGCGCTCTTTGAAAACATGAACAGCGGCTTCGTCCTGTTCGAAGTCGTGCAGGATCCACAAGGCGATCCGATCGATCTGCGCATTCTGGCCGCCAATCGGTTTTTCGAACTCACCACGGGAGTGCGCGTCACCGACGCCGTCGGCAAGTATTTGACGGATGCGGTACCCGGCATCGAACAGGATGACGCGAACTGGATCGGGACCTATGCCCAGGTCGCCATCACCGGCGAGCCACGACGATTCGAAGCGAAGTCGCGAGTGCTGGGCACTACCTACGCGATCGCCGCCTTCCAGCCGGTCCCGAGGCAGTGCGCCGTGACCTTTCACGACATCAGCGAACTGAAGGCGGCGCAAGACAAGCTGTCGGAATCCTACGGAAAGCTGCAGAACTCGATGCAGCAAACGCTGCTGGCGATCTCGAAAATGGTTGAAGCACGTGATGCCTACACCGCCGGTCATGCCCGCCGGGTCGGTCTGATCGCCGGCGCGATCGCAAGAGCGATGGGATGGACCTATGAGGCTTGCTATGGCCTCGAACTGATCGGTCTGGTGCACGATATCGGCAAGATATCGACGCCGGCTGAATTGTTGTCGAAGCCGGACCGGCTGACCGAATTCGAATATGCGATCGTCAAAGCGCATCCACACGCCGGTTATGAAATACTGAAAGACGTCGATTTCCCATTGCCGATCGCCGAAATCATCTACCAACACCATGAACGGATGAACGGCACCGGTTACCCGCGAAATTTGCAAGGAGATCAGATTCTCATCGAGGCGCGGATCGTCGCGGTCGCCGACGTGGTCGAGGCCATTTATTCCGACCGTCCCTACCGTCCGGGCAAGGGGCTGGACGCTGCGCTCGCGGAGATCGAACGGAACCGCGGCGTCTTGTACGACGAGAAGGTCGTCGATACGCTCCTGGACATGGTGAGAACGCAGGGTTACCAATTCCCCCGATGACGAAATCGGATCGCGCAGCCTCGACACGGCGACCCACGGTGCACCTCTGGGGCCGCCGAGCCGATGCACGCGACCGCGGGGAGTTCGCATGATCTCGCACGACGACCACGTACTCGGTCAATTCGATCTGCTCGCAACGGCTTGCGTCGACAGCGAGGTGCATGCGTCAGGACCCGACCTGAACGCGGCGCTGGCGCTCGTGCGATCGCTGCCCCGCTGACCCGCTGACCCGCTCGGATCCTCGACCTCGCGGGCAAGGTGCTGAAGCGCGAACTGCGTCAGCGGCATTGGCAGGGGAGGGACCGCGGGGTGTCGTGATCCGAACGGCGTGATCGATCCCTACGCGAAGCCGCGCTTGTTCCTCATATTCCGTGCGCATATATTATGCGCATCATTTACGGGGAGAACGCTGCGATGTCCGCCAAGAAGGCCGTCAATGTCTCGATTCGAGCGGATCTGCTCGCCGCCGTGCGCGCGGAGCAGATCAACCTCTCGGCGACCCTGGAGAATGCGCTCACCGAGCAACTCCAAATCCGTAGGCGTGAAAAGTGGCTCGCGGAAAACGCCGAGGGCATCGCCGCCTACAATCGCGAGGTCGAACAGCGCGGCTCGTTCGGCGACAAAGTCCGTGGATTTTGATGCCGCAGTTCGCCGTCTACCGGAATCGTAACGAGGCGACCCGCGGACGATTCCCACTGCTGCTGGATGTCCAATCCGATCTGCTCGAGCCATTGTCGACTCGCGTCGTCGTCCCGTTGAGCCCCTTGAAGTCCGCCCGGGAACGGATCATCCAGCAGCTCGCTCCGGTGCTGACGATCGATGGCGAGCGCTACGTCATGCTGACCCCGCAACTGGCAGGCATTTCGACGCGGGAGCTCGGCCGATCGATCGCGAATTTGACCGCTGAGCGCGCCACGATCATCAGTGCGCTCGATCTGTTGATTACCGGGATCTGAAGCCCCTGTGCGATGTGCTCGAATCCCGAGCCGTTACCGAATTTGCAGGGTGGGGCTACCGAAAATGGAGCACGTCGACATCCGGCAAGGCGTCCTCGGGCCACGCATATAATTTAACATAATATACATTATGCGCATGTTCGCCAGGCATCACGTTCAGGCCTGGGGCCGTCCCGTCGCGACCTTCGGCGCCACCGATCCGCTTGCATTCCGGACGCGCCCCCCGACGTCCTGCCGATTCCACCAACCGCCGCCGAGCGACTGGAACAGCGCGATCGTATCGGTGTAGCGCGCGGCGACCGCGCGGATGTCGGCGATCCGGGCGCGCTGGTAGGCGCGCTGTGCGCTGAGCAGCGTCACGTAGTTCACCGCGCCGGCATCGTATTGCCGCTGGATGAGCGCGAGGCTCGCGCGCGCGGCCGCGAGCGCGTCGTTCTGCGCCTGGACGGCCTCGGCGTCGTGGCCGAGTGCGGTGAGACTGTCGGCAACGTTCTGGAACGCGGTCAACACCGTGACCCGGTACAGCGCCGCCGCCTGCTGGTATGCATCGATCGCCGCGCGTCGCTGCGCCCGCAGTCGTCCGCCCTCGAGCAACGGCGACGTGAGGCCGCCCATCACGTTCCAGACGCCCGCGGCCGGGCTTAAGAGCGTCGCGCTCTGCAGCGACTGGCCGCCGAATTCACCGCTCAAGGTGAGCGATGGCAACAGATTCGCGGTCGCGATCCCGACCGCCGCGCTCGCCTGGTGCAGCAGCGCCTGCTGCGCCCGGATGTCGGGGCGCTGCGCGGTGAGCGCGGACGGTACGGTCACGGGCACGTCCGTCGGCAGCACCAGGTCGCGCAGCCGAATCTCGACCGGCCGCGCCGCTTGCGGCAACCGTCCGGTGAGCGCGGCGAGCGCATGCTGAGCCGCGGCGCGTTGCTGCAGGAGCCCCGGCAAACTCGCTCGCACGTCCGCAAGGTTCGCTCGCTGTTGCAGCACGTCGCCCTCGGTGCGGATGCCGATCGCGTACTGGCGCTGGATCCGCTCGAGCTGCGCCCCCTCCAGGGCGACGATCCGCCGGGTCGCGGCGATTTGCGCATTCACCGACGCGAGTTGCACCGCGGTCGCGGCGACGTTCGCGGTGAGCGTGAGATAGCTGCCTTCGAGCAGGAACCGTTGCTCCTCGACCTGCGCGCGCAGGCGTTCGAGTTCGCGTCGCTGCCCGCCGAACACGTCGAACGTGTACGACACGCCGACGGTCGCCTGGAACACGTTGGTGATGAATCCGGGGAACCCGGGGGCGATCGACGCGCCGCTCACGCGCTCGCGCTCGCCGCCGAGCGTTCCCGTGACCGCCGGGGCGAACGCGCCCTCACCCGCGCGCAGGTTCTCGCGCGCTTCCCGCAACGCCGCCTGCTGGGCGATCAGCGTCGGGTGGTGATCGATCGCCTCGCGGATCAAACGATCGAGCGTCGGCGAGCGAAACAAATGCCACCATTCTCCCGGCAGATCGCGACCGATCTGCAGGTGCTGGACCCCTGCCCCGTCCGCCCCGGTCGCCACCGTGGCGGTCGCGAGCGAGTGCTCGGTGTACGCGGTCGCGCGCGGCGGTCGCGGCGGGCGAAAGTTCGGACCCACCGCGCAAGCCGCGAGCCAGGCGCCGGTCACGGCCGCGATCGCGATCGTTCGGCCGATGCGGGCGAGCGCGCTCATCGCGGCGTCTCCGGGAGCGGATGCACCGCCGTCACGGCCCCTTCGACCGCGGCCCCTTCGATCGCGGGCGCATCGGCGCCTCTCGCCCCGAAGTGCCGCGCGAACCGGCGACCGAGCCACCGTTCGAGATCGTCGACCCAGGTGAACACCGCCGGGACCATCACGAGCGTGAGTCCGGTCGACGCGACCAGGCCCCCGATCACCGCGATCGCCATCTGTCCCTGGAACGCCGCGGTGCTGCCGACGCCGATCGCGACCGGCAACATGCCGGCGATCATCGCGACCGAGGTCATCACGATCGGACGTGCGCGCTTGTGCCCGGCTTCGAGGAGCGCCGACAGCCGATCCTTGCCGGCGCGCATCTCCTCGATCGCGAAGTCGACCAGCAGGATCGAGTTCTTCGCGACGATCCCCATCAGCATCAAGATCCCGAGCACCGTCGCGAGCGAGAATGGACTGTGCGTCGCCACCAGCGCGAGCAGCGCTCCCGCGATCGACAACGGCAGCGCCGACAGGATCGTGATCGGCTGGAACACCCGCGCGAACAGCAGCACGAGCACCGCGAACACCAGCATCACGCCGGCGACCATCGCGAGCAAGAAACTCGTGAACAACTCTTGCATGTACTGGGCGGTGCCGATCTCGACGAAGCGCACGCCGGCCGGCGGGTGGCGGAAGACCGGCAGCGCATGGATCTGATCGAGCGCGGTGCCGAGTTGCACGCCGCGCAGGTTCGCCGAGAGCATGATGCGGCGGTTCTGATCGTAGCGGCGGATGCTCGAGGGACCTTCGCCGAAGCTCAAGCGCGCGACCGCCTTCAACGGCACGGTCGTCCCGCTCGCGGTGCGCACCGGGAGGTTCTCGATCGCGCTCAAGCGGCTGCGCGCCGACGCGCGCAGGCTCACCAGGATCGGGACCTGCCGGTCCGGCAGCGAGAACTTCGCTTCGTTCTGCGGCAGATCGCCGACCGTCGCGAGCCGCACGGTCTCGCCGATGGTCGCGGCGGTCACGCCGAGTTGCGCCGCTTCGTCGACCCGCGGCCGCACGATCAGCTCCGGTCGCTCGTAGTCACCCTCGATGTGCGCATCGCGCAGGTCCTTCAGCGCGCGCATCTGCGCGATCGCCTGCCGGGCGGCTCGCTCGACCGCGACCGGGTCGTCACCGACCGCATACAACGTGATGTCGCCGCCGCCGCCGTCGGACTGACTCTGGAACGCGAACCGCGCGTCCGGGATCACGCGCAGCTCCCGGGACACCGCCGTCTCCCACTGCTTCTGACTGAGCTTGCGTTGCGACGGCGGAACGAGCTGGATGTAGATGTCGCCCGAGCGAACCTCGCCGTCATCCGCCTCGCCGATCGACTCGACCACGTTCTGCACCTCCGGATGCCGCCGGATGATGCGATAGGCCTGCGCCGCGACCGCCGCGGTCTGCGCAAGTCGCACGCCCGGCGGCAGCTCGATGTGCAAGGTCGACGACGAGGAATCGGCGTCCGGCACGAAGGTCTTCGGCACCATCCCGAGCCCGACGACCGAGATCCCGAAGATCGCGATCCCGGCGAGCAGCGTCTTGCCCCGGTGCTCCACCGACCAGCGCAAGGCCTTCAAGTACCCGTTCATCAGCCGGCCATCGGCGCCGCGCAGGCCCGCATGGGGCCGCAGCCCGTACGCGGCGAGCATCGGGCTGATCAGCCGCGCGACCAGCAGCGACATGAACACCGCGACCGCGACCGTGAAGCCGAATTGAATGAAGAACTGCCCGACCAGGCCACCGAGGAAGCTCACCGGCAGGAACACCGCGATGATCGTCATCGAACACGCGACCACCGCGAGTCCGATCTCGTCCGCCGCGTCCATCGCCGCGCGGAACGCGCTCTTGCCCATGCGCATGTGACGAGTGATGTTCTCGACCTCGACGATCGCGTCGTCGACGAGCACGCCGGTGATCAGCGACAACGCGAGCAAGGTCATCTGGTTCAAGGTGAAACCGAACCACCGCATGAACGCGAACGTCGGCAGCGCCGCGAGCGGAATCGCGAGCGCCGAGATCGCGGTCGCGCGCAGATCCCGCAGGAACACGTAGACGATCACCACCGCGAGGATCGCGCCTTCGAGCAAGGCCTCGATCGACGCATCGTAGGAATCCTGCGTGAACGTGACCGTCGTGAACACCTGCTTCAAGGTCACGCCGGGGGCCTCGGCCGAGATCTTCGCGAGTTCGCCTTCGACCCGGTGGAGCGTGTCGACGTCGGATGCCCCTTTCGCCTTGTACACCGCGAACGTCGTCGCCGGTCGCCCGTTGAGCCGGGAGACGCTGCGAATCGCTTCGGTGCCGTCGTAGACGTGGGCGATGTCGCCGAGGCGGACGGTGCTGCCGTTCGGCACGCGCAAGCGCAGATTCGCGAGCTTCGCGACGCTGTGCACGCCGCCGAGGACGCGGATCGCCTGCTCGGCGCCACCGATGTCGGAACGTCCGCCCGGCACGTCGACGTTCATGTCGCGCAGCTGCCGTCCGACCTCGGCGGCGGTGATCCCGTAGGACTCCATTCGCGCCGGATCGAGGTCGACCCGGATCGCGCGGTCGACGCCGCCGGACCGGGTCACCCGCGCGACGCCGGACAGCGAGAGCAAGCGCTTCGCGATGGTGTCGTCGACGAACCACGACAGCTGCTCGGGGCTCATCGCCGAATCGCTGACCGCGTAGTAGACGATCGGCCCCCCGTCGACGTCGAGCCGGGTGACCTGCGGCTCCTCGATGTCCTGCGGCAGATCCGCACGCACCCGCGCAACCGCGTCGCGGACGTCGTTGGTCGCGCGATCGATCGGCGTGCCGATGCGGAACTCGACGACCGTCTGCGCGACGCCCTGCGTCGCCCAGGACGTGATGTGCTTGACGTTGCCGATGTTCGCGACCGCCGCCTCGACGCGCCGCAGGATCTGCGTCTCGATCTCGCTTGGCGCGGCCCCCGGCTCGTCGATCGTGATCTGCACGAAGGGAGCGGAGATATCCGGATTCAAGGTGATCGGCAGCCGGATGAACGCGACCACGCCGAACGCGGACAGCACCGCGAACAACACCAGCGGGAACACCGGGTGTTCGATCGCCCAGGCGGAGAGCCGTCTCATGACGCCGCGCGCGCGACGATCACGCGCTCGCCCGGCTGCAGGAACGGGCCGGCAACGGCGACGATGCGTTCCGCGCCGGTCAGACCGGTGCCGATCACCAGCCCATCCGAGCGAGCGTCGGTCACGCGAACCAACCGCTTCTCGACCCGGTTCTGCCGATCGATGACCAGCACGTAGCGACCGGACTCATCGCTCAGCACCGCGGTCTGCGGCAGCAACACGCCGGGGGTCGCACCGACCCGCACCTGCGCGCTCGCGAACGCGCCGGGCCGCAGATCCGGATCGCTCGCGCGCATCGCGATCCGCACCGTCCCTTCGCGGGTCTGGGGATCGATCACCGAGCCGACGTGCCAGACCGTGCCGTGATAGACGCGGCCGACGCCCTCGAGGTGGATCGTGGCGCGCTGACCGACCGCGAGCCGCGGCATGTCGACCTCGGCGACCTGACCGCGCAGTTCGATCTGTCCACCCAGCGCGAGGTGGAACAACACCGTCTGACCCGGCACGGCGATCTGGCCGATCTCGGCCGTGCGCGTCAGGATCAAGCCGGCGGCGGGCGCACGAATCGTCGTGTGCGCGAGCCGGCTGAGCGCGTCCGCCAGGCTCGCTTGCGCCGCCTGCACCTTGGCGGCGGCGCTCCGCTCGGTCGCGCGCCGTTGCTCGGCCGCCTCCTTCGAGAACAAGTCGGGCCCTTGCCGCACGCGCCGCCACTCGAGCGCCGCGAGCGCCGCGGCCGCCCGCGCCTCCGCGAGCGCGGCCCGCGCCGAATCGACCCGCGAAGTCGCGATGCCGGCATCGAGCCGGGCAAGCACCGCGCCGGCGCGCACGTTCTGGCCCGCATCGACCAAGATCTGCGTGATCCGCCCGGCATCGCCCTCGTTGCCGATCGGCAGATCGTGACGCGCGCTGAGCAAGCCGGTGATCGACACGGTCACCCCGAACTCGCGGCGCACCGGCGTCAGCACCGTGACCCGCGGTGGCGGACTGTGGCGCGCATCCTCGGCCGCCCGCGCCCGCGCACGATGGTGATAGACCCAGGCGCCACCGAGCGCGACGCAGAGTGCCAGCGCGAGCAGCGCGGCGGACACCCGGGTTCGCCGTGATCGCGCGGCGGGGTTCGCGAATCGTTCTCGAGTCATGACGGAGGCATCCCCTCGGGTTGGGTCTGCGCCACTAACACCGCTCGATGGCAAAAAGTTGCACCTGCGGCGCTCGGCGGGCCGCCGGCGCCATCACCGACCGAGCGCTCGGGATCTCGCAACGCAACG
>JAJYFF010000096.1 GCA_021785405.1 Pseudomonadota bacterium
GCTGCCCGGGCGTCCGCTGATCAACGGCTTCGTGCGCGGCCACGCGGGAATGACCTGGAATTGACGGCTGCGCCCCGGGATCCCGGGGCCGTCGACGCCGCGCCGTTCATCGATCGTCCAGCGGGGGATCGCGGTATCATCGTCCGCGCGCGCGCCGTCGGTGGCGCGCGGACGGGGGACGCGACGATGAACTCGAGCACCACGCGGATCACGGGCGGCGACGCGCTGGTGGAATCCCTGCGCGCGCACGACGTCGACACCGTGTTCGGCATTCCCGGCGTGCAGACCTACGGGTTGTTCGATGCGCTGTACCGCGCGAACGGCGCGATTCGCACCATCGGACCCCGTCACGAGCAGGCGACCGGGTACATGGCCTACGGCTACGCGCGCACGACCGGTCGGCCGGGCGTGTTCACCGTGGTCCCGGGTCCGGGCGTGCTCAACACCGGCGCGGCGATCTGCACCGCGTACGGCGCGAGCGCGCCGGTGCTGTGCCTGACCGGCCAGGTGCCCTCCGTGCACCTCGGCAGCGGCAAGGGCCACCTGCACGAGCTCCCGGATCAACTCGGCACCCTGCGGAGCCTCACGAAGTGGGCGGCGCGCATCGACCATCCGAGCCAGGCGCCCGCGCTCGTCGCCGAGGCGTTCCGTCAGATGCGAAGCGGCCGGCCGCGCCCCGTCGCGCTCGAAATGCCCTGGGACGTGTTCACGGCGACGGCGCCGGTCGGTCCGCCCCGGCCCGCGCCGCTCGACGCGCCGAGCGAGGCCGACCCGGAGGCGCTCGCGGCCGCGGCCGAGTTGATCGCAGGGTCGCGGCACCCGATGATCATGGTCGGTAGCGGTGCGCAGCACGCGGCCGCGGAGGTGCTGGAACTCGCCGAGTGGCTGCAGGCACCGGTCGTGAGCCTGCGCGGTGGCCGCGGCATCGTCGCGGACGACCATCCGCTCGGATTCCACTGCGTCGCCGGCTATCGACGCTGGCCCGACACCGACGTGCTGATCGGGATCGGCACGCGGCTCGAGCTCCTGTGGTTCCGCTGGCACGCGACGCCGCGCGCCGTGCCGCTCGTGTTGATCGAGATCGACCCCGCGCAATTGCCGAAGTTGCGACCGACGATCGGGATCGTCGGCGACGCGCGCCGCACGACGCGCGATCTCGCGGAGTGCGTGCGGCGGATCAGCGAACCGCGGCCGTCCCGCCACGAGGAGTTCGACGCGTTGAAGGCGCGCGTGCGCGACGACGTCGCGACGCTCGGGCCGCATCTGCGATTCCTCGACGCGATGCGCGCGGTGCTCCCGCGCAACGGGTTCTTCGTCGACGAGGTCTGCCAGAGCGGGTTCGCCTCGCTGTTCGGCTTCCCGGTCCACGAGCCGCGAACCTTCGTGTCCTGCGGTCATCAAGGAACGCTCGGCTACGGCTATTCGACCGCGCTCGGCGTGAAGGTCGCGCATCCGGAGCGCCAGGTCCTGTCGATTTCCGGCGACGGCGGTTTCCTGTTCGGCGTGCAGGAGCTCGCGACCGCCGCGCAATACCGGATCGGCGTGGTCGCGGTGGTGTTCAACAACGGCAGCTTCGGCAACGTGCAACGGGATCAGGAGCACAGTTTCGGCGGCCGCGTGATCGGCTCGCAGCTCGCGAACCCCGACTTCGTCCGCCTGGCCGAGAGCTTCGGCGTCCCGGGCTATCGGGCGCGGACGCCCGAGGTGTTGCGATCCACGCTCGAGCAGTGTTTCGCCGCGGACGGGCCGGCGTTGATCGAAGTGCCGATCGACCGGGCGAGCGAAGGTTCGCCGTGGCCGTGGTTGATACCCGGCATGCGTGCGTGACGAGGATCGGGAGGTCGGCGATGCGATCACGAGGTGAGGCGGCGCGGATCGCGACGCCGCGGGTGCGGCGGATCGGCGGCTGGGCCGCGGTGTTCGTGCTCGTCAGTTCGGGATCGGCCGCGATCGCCGCCACGCCGGCCGTGACGAAGCCGGTCGTGACGAAGCCGGCCGCGGCCGCCGCGACCGCGGCGTCGATCCGGGCGGCCGAAGCGGCGGCGACCGCGTGGCTCGCGTTGATCGACGCGGCGCAGTGGCAGTCCGCGTGGAACGCCACCGGGAGCTACCTGCACGCGACGGTCGCCGGGGTGAAGTGGCTGACCTCGATCGCCGAGGTCCGCCTGATCGCCGGCACGCTGGTCTCGCGCCAGCTGAAATCCGCGTACGAAACGACGTACCTGCCGGGGGCGCCGTACGGGCACTACGTCGTCGTCTACTACGCCAGCCGGTTCGCGCATCGCCGCAAGGCCGGCGAGACGCTCACGCTGATGAAGGATTCCGCCGGCGCCTGGCGCGTGGTGGGCTACTACCTCAACTGAGGCGCGCCCGCTCAGCGGGTGGCGGTCGCGATCGTCGCGCGGTGCGCGCGCGCCGAGCGCAACATCGCGATCGCCGCGTAGGTCACGACGATCGCGACGAGCCAGCGCAGCGCGTGCAGCGGCAGGCGGCGGACGACGTACACCGCGATGAGCACGCCGAAGAAGCCCCCGAGCGCGATTCCGAGCGACGTGCCGTGGGAGAAGCGGCCGGTCTGGAAGAACCGGAAACTGGCGACCGGCTGCACGAGCCCGCACGCGCCCATCATGATCGGGAACGCGCCGAGCGGGTTCAGGCCGAGCAACGCGAGCGTGATCATGCAGGGGGCGTAGAGTCCGATGCCGACGCTCATCAGCGCGCCGTAGATGAAATTGGCGCCGACCGCGACGCCGAAGCGCCAGCCGTGCAAGGCCATCGCGACGCCGCCCGCCGGGAACAGCGACAGATTGCTCATCGCGAAGAACGTCGCCGCGATCAGCAGCGCGGTTCCCATCCACACCTGGATCGCGCGGCGGGGCAGGTGACTCACGATGCCCGCGCCGATCCAGGCGCCCACCGCCGCACTCGCGATCATCGAGGTGAGCAGGGTGGGGTCGACCGCGACCGCGGTCACGAACAGCACGGTCTCGGTGAATGCCGCGACGTTGTGGCCGATGTTGAGTGTGCCCGGGATCAGTTCGTCCGCCGGCTTGCCGCGGAACTTGAAGATCGCGGTCGTCGGCGCGAAGGAGCCGATCCCGAGCGCATCGAGGAAGTCGGTCAGCAGACCGGTCGCGAGATCGCCCGCGTCGGGCCGCTCGGCGGTTCGCTTCGAGCGCTGCACCGCCCGCGCCCAGGCTGCGACGAACGCCAGATCGACGATGCCGAGCACTGCGAACAGCGCGAGTCGTGCGAAGCCCATCGGATGCCTCGGAGGTTAGGGGGATCGCTCCCCGGCCCGAGTATACCCGGCAGCGAGTCGCCTCGCGTGGCGCGGCGCGCTGAAGTAGTACGTGCCGGTGACGACCGCGAGGCCCACGAGCCAGGACAGGTCGACTCCGCCGAGCGCCCGCGCGGCGGGGCCCACGTAGAAGTCCGCGGCGATGAACGGAATCTGCACGAGGATGCCGATCGTGTAACAGACGATCGCCGCGACGTTGTAGTGGCCGTAGAGTCCGCCGTCGGCCGCGAAGAACGAGGCCACGTCGTAGTCGCCGAATTGAACCCAGTAATAGTCGACGAGGTTCACCGCGGTCCACGGCACCATCAGGTACAGGAGCAGTTCGTTGAAGCGGCTGTACAGCGGCAGGAACTGGGTCGCGCCGACGGTGCCGAGCGCGACCGCGATGACGAAGATGCCCGTCGCGATCGGCGCCCGCGCCCGCGCATCGGCCCGCCATCCCGGCGAGAACGTCTGGGCGAGCGTGATCACCGCGAGCGTCCCGCCGTAGATGCAGATCGCGCCGGCGACCGCGACGCCCGGTGCGAACAGCAGCACGATCGGCGTGCTCGCGCGCCCGGTGAGCGCGGTGATCGCCGCGACGACGTCGCCGCCGGCGACCGCCGGCCCGATCAGCGCGCCGAAGATCATCGGCAGCACCGCGCCGAGGGTCGTGCCCCAGTAACAGGCCCAGAACGCCTGCCGGGGTCCGGTATCGGGCGGCAGGTACCGCGAGTAGTCGGACACGTAGGGCGCGTACGACAGCTGCCAGAAGGCCGCGATCGACAGCATCCCGAGGAAGCCGACGATCGAGAACGAGCCGCCGGTGAGATAGGTCGCGGGCAAGCGGTGCGCGAGCGCGAGCCCCGCGTAGCACAGCGCGACGGCGCTGCCGGAGACGTACGCGATCGCGCGGGTGCCCGCGTGGATCAAGTCGTGGCCGTAGATCGCGGCCGCGAGGCTCAGCACGCCGATCGCGACCAGTCCGCTGCGCACGCTGATCGCCGGCACGATCGCGTGCAAGGACTGGCCGCCGGTCACCAGCGCCGTCGCCGCGTAGCCGACGTACATGAAGATCACCAGCGCGACGACGAACGCGGCGCCGCGCGCGCCGAATTGACCGCGGCTCTGCACCATCTGCGGAACCCCGAGCCGCGGACCTTGCGCCGCGTGCAGCGCCATGAACACCGTGCCGATCAAGTTGCCGAGCACGATCGCGACCGAGCCCGACAGGAACGATTGGCGGAACACCGTGGTCGCGAGCGCGCCGGTCACGACCGTGAGCACGTTCAAGTTCGCGCCGAACCACAACGAGAACAATTGCCGCGCGTTGCCGTGCCGCTGGTCGAGCGGGATCGGGAAGATCGTGTGCTGTTCGATACCGCCCGCGCGCCGGTTTGGTTGCGATTGCATGATCGTGCGATGATCGTGGATGGGGGACGCGACGAGCGCGTAGCGCTCACGAAAACACAAATGCACTTCATTGGCAACAGCCGCCCCGCGGCGACCGCGGCCGCGCAGGAGCGTCGGTGAGCACGGATTACCCGGATTTCGGCTTGAGTGCCGCGCAACGCCGCGAAGCGGTGTTCGCGCATCGTTACGAGTACCCCGGCATGGATGGCGAGCGCGGCGAACTGTGGTGCTACAGCGACGCGTTCGCTTACGCGCCGGGCGCGATCGTGCGCTTGCAGATCAGTTCGACGGCGCCGCGCGCCGAGCTCGAGATCGCGCGCGACGGCGCCGCGCGCGTCGTGATGCTGACGCGCACGCTGTCCGGATTGCGCTGGCAAGCGACGCCCGCGCATTGCTCCATCGAGGGCTGCGGCTGGGCCACGACGCTCGAGGTCCCGGTCGGCGAGGATTGGCCCTCGGGCGCGTACCGGGTGACCTTGACCGCCGAGGGCCATGGCGGCGCGGCGCTGCGCGCTCACCATCTGTTCATCGTCAAGCCGCGACCCGGCCGCCGTCCGGGGCGCGTGCTGCAGATCGCCGCGACCGGTACCTGGACCGCGTACAACACCTGGGGCGGTTCGAGCCATTATCGCGGGCTCACGGGGCCCGAGCGCAATCAATACTCGCCGGTCGTCAGCATCGAGCGGCCGTGGTGCCGCGGCTTCGTCGCGTTGCCCGCAGACGCGCCGCGCGTGCCCGTCGAGTTCGCGGTGCCGCCAGGGGTCGCGCCGCGCTATCCGCACCTCGAATGGGCGTACGCGAACGGTTACTCGAACAAGTATGCCTCGGCGGGGTGGGCGAGCTACGACTCGCACTTCCTGCGCTGGGCCGAGC
>JAJYFF010000097.1 GCA_021785405.1 Pseudomonadota bacterium
CAAGAGAGCGCGTGACGCGCTCGACGTGCAATGGGACCTCGGCGCGAACGCCGCGTACTCCAGCGAGAGCATCCGCCGGACGTTCCTCGCGCGCTCGGCGGGCGCGGGCGCGGTCGCGCGTCGGGACGGGGACGTGGCGAGCGCATTGCACAGCCCGGACGCCGCGAAACACCTGGGTGCCGTGTACGAAGTGCCGTACCTGGCGCACGCGTGCATGGAGCCGATGAACGCGACGGCGTCGGTGACCGCGGACGGGATCGAGGTCTGGGGCAGCGTGCAGGCGCCGGGCGCGATCCAGCAGGCGCTCGCGGCGGCATTCCACTTCAAGCCCGAGCAGATCCGCGTGATCACGACCCTGCTCGGCGGCGGGTTCGGTCGTCGGTTCGGGTTGGACTTCGTGTTCGACGCCGCCTTCGTGTCGAAGGCGATCGGCGCACCGGTGCACGTGATGTACCCGCGCGAGGACGACATGCACGCGCAGTTCTATCGTCCCGCGGCACTGCTGCGGTTCGACGCGGCGCTCGACCGCGACGGCGCGCCAGTCGCGCTGCGGATGAATACCGTGTGCGCGTCGATCGCGAAATCCGCCCACATGCCGTTGCACGACGGCATCGACAGTTTCGCGGTCGAGGGGCTGACCGCCTGCCCTTATCGCATCCCGAACCTCCAGGTCGAGTGGAGCGAGAGCGAACCGCCATACAGCGTGTGGTTCTGGCGCTCGGTCGGTCATTCGCAGAACATCTTCTTCGTCGAAGGCATCGTCGACGAGCTGGCGGCCGCGGCGGGCAAGGATCCGTATGAGTACCGCCGGGCCTTGCTGGGCGCCGCGCCCCGCTACCGCAACGTGCTCGATCTCGCCGCCGAGAAGGCCGGTTGGTCGACGCCGCCGGCGCCCGGACTGCACCGCGGGATCGCGGTCGGGGAGTCCTTCGGCAGCTATGTCGCCGAGGTCGCCGAGGTCTCGGTCGGCGCCGACGGCGCGGTCAAGGTGCACCGCGTGGTCTGCGCGGTCGATTGCGGGCGCGTGGTGAATCCGCGGATCGTCGAGCGGCAGATGGAGAGCGCGATCGTCTACGGGCTCTCCGCGGCGCTCTATGGCCGGATCACGATCGAGCACGGCCGCGTGCAGCAGTCGAACTTCAACGATTATCCGGTCGTGCGCATCAACGAGATGCCGAAGGTCGAGGTGCACATCCTGCCGAGCACGGAGAATCCCGGCGGCGTCGGTGAACCCGGCTTGCCGCCGCTCGCGCCCGCGGTCGTGAATGCGATCCACGCGGCGACCGGCAAGCGCCTGCGGTCGCTGCCGATCGACACCCGGTCGTTGCGACGGACTTGAGCGGCAGAGCGATGCAACAGCGGGTTCTCGGGACGAACGGACTGAAGGTGTCGGCACTCGGCCTCGGTTGCATGGGCATGAGCGAAAGCTACGGACCGCCGGGCGATCGCGCCGCGATGATCGCGTTGATCCGCAGCGCCGTCGAACGCGGCGTCACGTTCTTCGATACCGCGGAAGTCTACGGACCGTTCGTGAACGAGGAGTTGGTCGGCGAAGCGCTGCAACCGGTGCGCCGCGACGTGGTGATCGCGACCAAGTTCGGCTTCCGGATCGTCGACGGGGAGATCGACGGCCTCGACAGCCGGCCGAAGCACATCCGCGAGGTCGTCGACGCCTCATTGCGCCGACTGCGCACCGACGTGATCGATCTCCTCTATCAGCACCGGGTGGACCCGCAGGTGCCGATCGAGGACGTCGCGGGGACCGTCGGCGACCTGATCCGCGCGGGCAAGGTGCGGCATTTCGGCTTGTCCGAGGCGAGCGTGCCGACGATCCGTCGCGCGCATGCGGTGCAGCCGGTCGCGGCCTTGCAGAGCGAGTACTCGCTCTGGTGGCGCGAACCGGAGGCCGAACTGCTGCCGGCGCTCGAGGCGCTCGGGATCGGCTTCGTGCCGTTCAGCCCGCTCGGTCGCGGCTTCCTCACCGGCGCGATCGACGAGAAGACGACGTTCGCGGCCGACGATTTCCGCAACCTCGTGCCGCGCTTCACCCCCGAGGCCCGCAAGGCGAACCGCGCGCTCGTGGACCGGCTCGACGGGATCGCCCGCCGCTTGCGGGCGACGCCGGCCCAGCTCGCGCTCGGGTGGTTGCTCGCGCGCAAGCCGTTCATCGTGCCGATCCCGGGAACGACGAAACCCGCGCGGCTCATCGAGAACCTCGGCGCGGCGGCGCTCGACCTCGGCGCCGCGGCGCTCGCCGAGATCGAGACCGCGGCGGGCGTCGAGATCCAGGGCGACCGCTATCCCGAGAGCATGAATCGAATGGTCGATCGGTCGTGACGAGGAACCCCTGGGACGAGCGCTACGGATCGGACGACTACTTCTACGGGACCGAACCGAACGACTTCCTGCGAGCGCACGCCGCCGAGATTCCGGCGGACGGCGAGGTGCTGTGCCTCGGGGAAGGCGAAGGGCGCAACGCCGCGTTCCTCGCCGGTCTCGGGCTGCGCGTGACCGCGCTCGATCAATCCGCGGTCGGCCTCGCCAAGGCGACGCGCCTCGCCGCGGCGCAGGGCGTGCGGATCGACACCGTCGTCGCCGATCTCGAGCACTACCGGATCGAGCCCGAGCGGTGGCACGGCATCGTGTCGATCTGGTGTCACCTGCCGAGCGCGCTGCGTCCGGCGGTGCACCGGCAGATCGTGTCCGGACTGAGACCCGGCGGGGTCCTGCTGCTCGAATCCTATACCCCGCAACAGCTCGCGTTCGGCACCGGCGGTCCGCGTTCCGCGGATCTGATGCCCACGTTGAACGAGCTGCGTCGGGACTTCGCCGAGCTCGAGTGCCTGCACGCCGAGGAACGGGAGCGCGTCGTCGCGGAAGGCCGCGGGCACCACGGCCCGAGCGCGGTCGTGCAACTCGTCGCGCGCAAGCCCGTTTAGGCGCCCGGCGCGCTGAATTTGCGACGCGCTTCGCGCCTTCGTGCGCCGGGAGGCGGACATCCCCGCGCGCTTGGGGCACAATTCGCGCTGGGTTTCGAGACTCGATCGCGGGTGGATACAGCATGTGCGGAATCGTCGGAGTCGTCGCTGAGCGCAACGTCGTGCCGATCCTCCTCGAGGGGCTGCGGCGCCTCGAGTATCGAGGCTACGACTCGGCCGGCATCGCGGTGCTCGACGCGGCCGGCTCGCTCGGCCGCGTGCGCAGCGTCGGCAAGGTGCAGACGCTCGTGGATGCGCTCGCCCGCGAACCGCTCGCCGGACCGACCGGGATCGCGCATACCCGCTGGGCGACGCACGGCGAGCCCTCGACCCGCAACGCGCACCCGCACGTCTCCGACGACCGCATCGCGATCGTGCACAACGGGATCATCGAGAATCACGAGGCGCTGCGTCAGGAGCTGATCGCGCTCGGCTACGTGTTTCAATCGGACACCGACACCGAAGTCGTCGTCCACCGGATCCATCACCATCTCGGCGCGACCGGCGACCTCGTCGCGGCGGTGCGTAAGACGGTCGCCGAGTTGCAGGGCGCGTTCGCGCTCGCGGTGGTCGCCGCGGCCGACCCCGGCTGCATCGTGGTCGCGCGCCAGGGCTGCCCGGTGGTGATCGGCCTCGGCATCGACGAGAACTTCGTCGCGTCCGACGTGATCGCGTTGCTCCCCGTGACGCGGCGCTTCCAGTTCCTCGACGAGGGCGAGACCGCCGAGGTGCGCCGCCGCTCGGTCACGATCCGCGACGCCGCGGGCGCGATCGTGCACCGTGCGATCCGCGAGAGCGAGCTGTCCGCGGACGCGGTCGAGCGCGGCCCGTACCGGCATTTCATGCAAAAGGAGATTCACGAGCAGCCGCGCGCGATCGCGCAGACGCTCGAAGGCCGGCTCGCATCGCACCGCCTGCTCGACGCCGCGTTCGGCCCCGGCGCCCCGGCGGTTCTCGACCGCGTCCGCGCGGTGCACTTTGCGGCCTGCGGCACCAGTTATCACGCGGGGCTCGCCGCCTGTTATCTGATCGAACAAGTGTGCCGGATCCCCGCGCGGATCGAATTCGCGAGCGAGTACCGATACCGCGACCCCGTCGTCACGCCGGATACGCTGTTCGTCGCGATCTCCCAGTCCGGCGAGACCGCCGACACGCTCGCGGCCCTGCGGATCGCGCGCGAGGCGGGCTATCTCTCGACGCTGACGATCTGCAACGTGCCCGAGAGCTCGATGGTGCGCGAGTCGCAGCTCGTGATGCTGACGCGCGCGGGCACCGAGATCGGCGTCGCGTCGACGAAGGCGTTCACGACCCAGCTCACCGCGCTCGGGATGCTGACGATCGCGCTCGCGAAACACCGGCGGGCCCCGGGGTTCGACGAAACCGCGCGCGTGAGCGAGCTCGAGCACCTGCCGACGCTGGTCGAGAAGATCCTCGCGCTCGATCCGGTGATCCGACAGCTCGCCGAGCGCTTCGTCGACAAGCATCATGCGCTGTTCCTCGGCCGAGGCGCGCTGCACGCGATCGCGATGGAAGGCGCGCTGAAGCTGAAGGAGATCTCCTACATCCACGCCGAGGCCTACGCGGCCGCGGAGCTCAAGCACGGACCCCTCGCGCTGGTCGACGAGGACATGCCGGTCGTCGCGGTCGCGCCGAACAACGAGCTCCTCGAGAAGCTGAAATCGAACCTGCAGGAGGTCCGGGCCCGCGGCGGTGAGCTCTACGTGTTCGCGGATCCCGCCGCCGACATCGCCAGTGCCCCCGGCCTGCGCGTGATCGAGATGCCGGTGGCGTCGACGGCGCTCCAAGCGCCGGTCACCTTCACCGTGCCGCTGCAGCTGCTCGCGTATCACGTCGCGATCCTGAAGGGCACCGACGTCGATCAGCCGCGCAATCTCGCGAAGAGCGTGACCGTGGAGTGACCCGCCGGTGGGCAAAGACCTTTAAGTCGTGTTTGGGACAAATAGTCTTTCCGAGAGTCGCGATTGGACAAAATAGTCCTGTTAGGCGCTGACGCGGCCTAGAAGGTGTGGCTGGAACTCCCGCTGGACCAAAATTAGCGAGGTTGACAGCAGGGCGGGACGGTTCGAGAGCGCGTTGCCGACATCGCGCATGCCCTGCGGCGCCCAGGTGGCAGAGCCCGGCGCGGCGTGCGTGCGGAGTCGCTTGGCCGTCTCGAGAGCGGAGATTTCACGCCCCTGAACACCTCAACCTACGCTCCGGGGCCCACGGCGCCTCGGGCGCTTCTCAGAAAAGTCGTCTGCACCTTCCTTTCCGCAGGAGCACCGCTGCGTCCCTGCAGATCGCCGGATTCATCCCAGACGAATTTCACGAGAGCCGGGCAGCGTGCGGACTCGCCAGCAACGACGTAAACATTTCGCTCTAACGTCCGCTGTTGACCCGATGCAGCCATCTCGAGGGCTAGAGCCGGGTGCGCGCGATATATTTTAGACGATTGCCTCAGACAGAAAGGACGTAAGCGGTTG
>JAJYFF010000098.1 GCA_021785405.1 Pseudomonadota bacterium
GCAGGCGTGCGGTGTGCCGGAGCGCGGTGTCGATCGAGCCGACCGGGGCGGCGGCGTTCGCGCTCCGCGGATCGCGGTCGGATGCGTTGGACATCCCGGCAAGAATACCCGGACTGCGGCCCGACCGGCTACACTCGATTGGCACCCATTCCACGGAGTCCGCCCACCATGACCGTCCGCGAAAATCGCCGCATCGTCCTCGCCTCGCGCCCGACCGCCGCCGCCACCGCCGCCGCGTTCCGCCTCGAGCGCGGCCCCGTGCCCGAGCTGACCGCGGGCGGCGTGCTGGTCCGCAATCTGTGGCTCTCGCTGGATCCGTACATGCGCGGTCGGATGAGCGACGCGCCCTCCTACGTGCCGCCGGTCCCGGTCGGCGCACCGATGGTCGGCGGCACGGTCGCGCGCGTCGAGGAATCCCAGGATCCGCGGTTCCGCGCCGGCGATCTCGTGGTCGCGATGGGCGGCTGGCAGGACTACGCGATCGCCGCCGGGGACGACTTGCGCAAGCTCCCGGCCGGGATCGCGCATCCCTCGTACGCGCTCGGCGTGCTCGGGATGCCGGGCTTCACCGCCTACATGGGGCTCCTCGAGATCGGCCGGCCGCGCGCCGGCGAGACGGTCGTGGTCGGCGCCGCGACCGGCGCGGTCGGTTCGGTCGTCGGCCAGCTCGCGAAGCGCGAAGGCTGCCGCGTCGTCGGCATCGCGGGCGGCGCCGACAAGTGCCGCTGGGCGGTCGAGGGACTGCGCTTCGACGCCTGCGTCGATCATCGCGATCCGGCGTTCCCCGCGCGGCTTGCGGCCGCCTGCCCGGGCGGGATCGACGTGTACTTCGAGAACGTCGGCGGTGCGGTGCTGAGCGCGGTGCTGCCGCTGCTGAACACGCATGCGCGGGTGCCGGTCTGCGGCCTGATCGCCCACTACCAGGGCGAGGCGCCGGCGCTCGGCGCGGATTTCGCGCCGGCGCTGCTGCGCGCGATCCTGGTGAAGCGGCTCACGATCCGCGGCTTCATCGTGTTCGACTTCTACGGCCCGCGCTTCGACGAGTTCCTCGAGCGCACGTCCGCGTGGCTGCGCGACGGCTCGCTGACCTATCGCGAGGACGTCGTCGACGGCCTCGAACGCGCGCCGGAGGCCTTCGTCGGCCTGCTCGCGGGGCGCAACTTCGGCAAGCTGGTCGTGAAGATCGCCGACTGATCGGGCCGCCGCGATGATCACCGGCGTCGACGCCTGGGGGATCGCGCTGTCGACGCACGGGCTCGCGGTCGCCGCGAGCGTGCTCATCTACGTGCTCACCAGCCGCAGCGCCCAGGCCCGCCGGCCGCCGTCGATCGCGATCGCGTGGGTGCTCGGGATGATCGCGCTGCCCTACCTCACGCTGCCGGTCTATCTGCTGTTCGGGCGGCGCAAGGTCGTGCGCCCGCGGCCGCTCGTGCACGCGCCGCGGCCGGCCGACGCGCGGCACTGGGCACGGACGCTGATCGAGAGCTTCGACTTGCCCGACGCCGCGCCGGCGCGCGTGCGGCTGCACCCGGACGGCCGCGCCGCGCGCGCGGCGCTGCTCGAGACGATCGGCGCGGCCCGCCACCGGCTCGACGTCTGCACGTTCCTGATCGGCGCCGACGCGCTCGGCCGAGCGCTCGCGTCGGCGCTGATCGAGCGCGCTCGCGCGGGCGTGCGCGTGCGCTTGCTGCTCGACGGCGTCGGCGCACCGTTCCTGCCGCGGACCGAGCGGGCGCGACTCGCCGCGGCCGGCGTCGCGATCGCGGTGTTCTCGCCGCTGCTCGCGCGCCGCACGAGCGGTCCGCGGAACTTGCGCAACCACCGCAAGTACGCGATCGCCGATGCCCGGGTGTTGTGGGCCGGCGGCCGCAACTTCGCGGCCGAGTACTTCGAGGGAGACGCGCGACGCGCGGCCTGGCCCGACCTCTCGTTCGATCTCGTCGGCCCGGTCGCGGCCGCGGCGGACCACCAGTTCGAGGCCGACTGGCGCGCCTCCGGCGGCGCGGCGGCCGCGGCGCCGCCCGACCCGTTGCCGCCCGACCCCGGATCGACCGACACCGCGCTCGTGCAATTCCTGCCGAGCGGCCCCGACCAGACCGAGGACACGGTGCACGCACTCCTCATCGACGCGTGCTATCGCGCCGAGCGGCGGATCCTCGCGGTCACGCCGTACTTCGTGCCGGACAGCGCGCTGGAAGCGGCGTTGCGGCTCGCGGCGCGGCGCGCGGTCGCGATCGACGTGTGCCTGCCGCGGCGCTCGAATCACCGCCTGGCGGACTTCGCGCGGATGCGCTCGCTGCGCGCGCTCGCCGCGGTCGGCGTGCGTTTTCATTTGCTGCCCGGGATGGCGCACGCGAAGGCGGTCGTCGTCGACGAGTCGCTCGCGATCGCCGGGTCGGTGAATCTCGACTCGCGCAGCCTCCTGCTGAACTACGAGTCCGCGGTCGTGTTCTACGGGACGGACGAGATCGCGTGGCTCGCCGGGTGGATCGACGCGCTCCAGCACGGCGCGCAGCCGTTCGAGCCGCGCCCGCCCGGGCTGTGGCGCGACGTCGGCGAAGGCCTGCTGCTCACCCTCGGATACCAACTGTAGCGCGGCGCGCGCGACCCCCGCGGCGCGGCGGTTGAATCACGCGGGCGCGCCCATAGTATCCTTAGGCACGCCGGGCCTCCGGTCCGGCCGACGCTGAAGGTGCACGGTGGAGTTCAAGGACTACTACAAGATCATGGGCGTCGCGCGCAACGCGACCGAAGCCGAGATCAAGCAGGCTTACCGCAAGCTCGCGCGCAAGTACCACCCGGACGTCAGCAAGGAGAAGGACGCCGAGGCGCGCTTCAAGGAGCTCGGCGAAGCCTACGAGGTCCTGCGCAACCCCGAGAAGCGGGCCGCCTACGATCAACTCGGCACGGGTCACCGCGCCGGCGAACCCTTCCGGCCCCCGCCCGACTGGGACGCGGGCTTCGAGTTCAGCGGCGCGAGCGACGGCGGCTACAGCGATTTCTTCGAGGCCCTGTTCGGCCGCGCGGCGCGCGCCGGCGGCCGCGGTCGCCGTGGCTTCGCCGGTGGCCGCGGCGAGGACCATCACGCGAAAGTGCTGCTCGACCTGGAGGCGACGCTCGCCGGCGGCACCCGCGCGATCGGCTTGCGCGTCCCCGAGGTCGACGCCGAAGGGCGGCTGCAGGTCGCCGAGCGCACGCTGAACGTGCAGATTCCGAAGGGCATCCTGCCCGGACAGACGATCCGGCTCGCCGGCCAGGGCACGCGCGTACACGGCGGCGAGGCCGGCGACCTGTACGTCGAGGTGGAGTTCTCGCCGCATCGGCTGTACCGGATCGAAGGGCGCGATCTGTTGCTCGAGCTCCCGGTCGCGCCCTGGGAAGCGGCGCTCGGCGCGACCGTGCAGACGCCGACGCCGGGCGGCAAGGTCGATCTGAAGATCCCGGCCGGCTCGCACGCCGGCACCAAGCTGCGCTTGAAGGGCCGCGGGATCCCGGCGTCGCCGCCGGGGGACTTGTACGTCGAACTCGCGATCGCGCTGCCGCCCGCGACCAGCGAGACGGCGCGCGAGGCCTACCGCGCGCTCGCGACCGCCGCGCCGTTCGACCCGCGGGCGCACCTGGGAGGCTGAGCGGCGATGATCTCTCGCGACCTCGAAGTGCTGATCGGTTCGATCGTCGAGTGCGATACGACCTACTCCGCCGAGGAGCTCGGGCGGCTGTGCGCGGCCGACGTCGCGCGGATCCTCGAACTCGCCGAGGAGGGCATCCTTCCGCCCGCGCGCGGCGCGGTGCGCGAGTGGCGCTTCGGCGGCGAGGCGTTGCGGCGCGCACGGATCGCACTGCGCCTGCAGCGCGACCTGGAGCTGAACCTCGCGGGGGTCGCGCTCGCGATCGATCTCCTCGAGGAGATCGCGGCACTGCGCCGTCGCCTCGGCCTCGAGGCCTGATCGGCCGTGCCCGGCGCCGACCGCCCCCCCGCTGCCGCCGACGCGTTCGTGTTCTTCGGCGCGACCGGGGATCTCGCGTACAAGAAGATCTTCCCGGCGCTGCAATCGCTGGTGCGCCACGGCGAACTCGACATGCCGATCGTCGGCGTCGCGCACGCCGGCGGATCGGTCGAGGACCTTCGCCAACGCGCGCGCGCGAGCATCGAGCATGCCGGCACCTACGACGCGGACGCGTTCGCGCGCCTCGCGGCGCGCCTGCGCTACGTCGATGGGGATTACGCGGATCCGTCGACCTTCGCCCGACTGCGCCGCGAGCTTGGGCAAGCCGCGCGGCCGATCCACTATCTCGCGATCCCGCCGAGCCTGTTCGGCGCGGTCGTGACGGGGCTCGGCTCGAGCGGCAACGCGCGCGATGCGCGGGTGATCGTCGAGAAGCCGTTCGGGCGCGATCTCGCGAGCGCGCGCGCGCTCGACGACACCTTGCACGCGGTCTTTCCCGAGCGTTCGATCTTCCGGATCGATCATTATCTCGGCAAGGACGCGGTGCAGAACCTGCTGTACTTCCGCTTCGCGAACGCGTTCCTCGAGCCGGTATGGAACCGTCACTACGTGAACGACGTGCAGATCACGATGGCGGAGTCGTTCGGCGTCGAGGGCCGCGGCGCGTTCTACGACGAGGTCGGCGCGCTGCGCGACGTGGTGCAGAATCATCTGCTGCAGGTGATCGCGCTGCTCGCGATGGACGCGCCGACGCGCCACGATGCGGACGCGATGCAGTCGGAGAAATTGCGGCTGTTCCGCGCGATCCGGCCGCTCGAGGCGGCGGACGTCGTCCGCGGCCAGTTTCGCGGCTATCGCGACGAGCCGGGCGTCGCCCGCAACTCGACGATGGAGACCTTCGCGGCGCTGCGCCTGCAGATCGACACCTGGCGCTGGGCCGGCGTGCCGTTCTACGTGCGCGCGGGCAAGCGCCTGCCGACGACCGTGACCGAGGTCGTCGTGCACTTGAAGGCGCCGCCGCTGTCGGTCTTCGGCGAGGAACAGAACGGACCGCCGAATCACTTCCGCTTCCGACTGAGCCCCCAGGTCGTGATCTGCGCGGGCGCTTCGGTGAAGCGTACCGGCGATGCGATGCGCGGCGAGGCGGTCGAGCTCGTCGTGCGCAACGACCCGAGCGCGGACGTGTCGCCGTACGAGCGGCTCCTCGCGCACGCGATCGACGGCGACACCGCGCTGTTCACCCGCGACGACTGCGTCGAGGCCGCGTGGCGGATCTTCGATCCGCTGCTCGCGGCGCCGCCACCGGTGCAGGACTACGCGCCCGGCAGCTGGGGACCCGAGGATGCCGCGTCGGTGCTGCTCCCGGGCGATGCCTGGCACGACCCCCAATGCGAGACGAAGGAGCGAGCATGACCGCCACGACGCAACGACTCCGCGAGATCGGCCAGAGCCTGTGGCTCGACAACATCACCCGGACGATGCTCGACGACG